>NZ_JBHZGL010000013.1:0-109910 GCF_051900415.1 Frateuria sp. GZRR35 | reverse complement strand
GCCCTTGGGCGCGACCGCCATGTCGCATCGAAACCCGCGGTCGCGCCCAAGGGCGCTCCTACAAAAGCGGTGTGCTGGGCTCCGGCGCGGCGGGACACGGCGAGCCAAAAAAGAGCCGCCTCGCGGCGGCTCTCCTTCACCGATTCGAGCGCGTTACGCCGCGCGCGAGGCCTTCTTGCGGTCGTTCTCGGTCAGGTGCTTCTTGCGCAGGCGGATTTCCTTCGGCGTGACCTCGACCAGCTCGTCGTCGTCGATGAAGTCCAGCGCCTGTTCCAGCGAGAACTTGATCGCCGGGGTGAGCTGGATCGCATCGTCCTTGCCCGAGGCGCGCATGTTGGTCAGCGGCTTGGGCTTGATCGCGTTGACGGTCAGGTCGTTGTCCTTGGCGTGGATGCCGACCAGCTGGCCTTCATACACGTTGTCGCCCTCGGCGGCGAACAGCTTGCCGCGCTCCTGCAGCGGCCCCAGCGAGTAGGCGGGGGTGGTGCCGCCGGCGTTGGCGATCATCACGCCGTTCTGGCGCTTGGCGATCTGGCCTTCTTCTTTCGGACCGTAGTGGTCGAACACGTGGAACAGCAGGCCCGAACCCTGGGTCAGGGTCTTGAACTGGTTCTGGAAGCCGATCAGGCCGCGCGCCGGGATCATATACTCCAGGCGCACGCGACCCTTGCCGTCGGGCTCCATGTTCTTCAACTGGCCCTTGCGGATGCCCAGGCGCTCCATCACCGGGCCCTGGTGGATTTCTTCCACGTCGACCACCAGCTGCTCGATCGGCTCCATCTTCTGGCCGTCGATCTCCTTGATGATCACTTCCGGGCGCGACACGGCCAGTTCGTAGCCCTCACGACGCATGTTCTCGATCAGCACCGACAGGTGCAGCTCGCCGCGGCCGGACACCAGGAACTTGTCCGCATCCGAACCCTGCTCGACCTTCAGCGCGACGTTGTGCACCTGCTCGCGGTCCAGGCGGTCCTTGAGCTGGCGGCTGGTCAGGAACTTGCCACCGGAGAGGTCCTTGTTGCCGGCGAACGGCGAGTTGTTGACCTGGAAGGTCATCGAGATGGTCGGCTCGTCGACGGTCAGCGCCGGCAATGCCTCCGGCGTATCGAGCGCGCAGACCGTGTCGGAAATCGTCAGCTCGGCAATGCCGGAGATGGCGACGATGTCACCGGCCTCGGCGCTGTCCTGCTCGATGCGCTCCAGGCCCATGAAGCCGAGCACCTGCAGCACCTTGCCCTGGCGCTTCTTGCCGTGACGGTCGATCACCGCGACCGGCATGTTCTTCTTCAGCGTGCCGCGCTGGATGCGGCCGATGCCGATCACGCCCACGAAGTTGTTGTAGTCCAGCTGGCTGATGCGCATCTGGAACGGGCCTTCCGGATCGACCTCCGGCTTGGGCGCGTGCTGCATGATCGCCTCATAGAGCGGGGTCATGTCGCCTTCGCGGGCATTCTCGTCCAGCGAGGCGTACCCATTCAGCGCCGAAGCGTAGACGATCGGGAAGTCCATCTGCTCGGGCGTGGCGCCCAGGCGATCGAACAGATCCCACACCTGCTCGACGACCCACTCCGGACGCGCGCCGGGGCGGTCGATCTTGTTGACCACCACGATCGGCTTGAAGCCCATCGCGAAGGCCTTCTGGGTGACGAAGCGGGTCTGCGGCATCGGGCCGTCCATCGCGTCGACCAGGATCAGCACGGTGTCGACCATCGACAGCACGCGCTCGACCTCGCCGCCGAAGTCGGCGTGTCCGGGCGTGTCGACGATGTTGATGCGGTTGCCCTGCCAGCTGATGGCGGTGTTCTTGGCCAGGATGGTGATGCCGCGTTCCTTTTCCTGGTCATTGGAGTCCATTACGCGCTCGGCGAGCACCGTGCGTTCGGACAGGGTGCCGGACTGCTTCAGCAGCTGGTCGACGAGGGTGGTCTTGCCATGGTCGACGTGGGCGACGATGGCGATATTGCGCAGTTTTTCGATGGACATGGCACAGGCCCGGGCGGCGCTTGGTCAGCCGCCACGTAAGTTTCGGAGGGGTAAACTCCGCAATTATACGGACTTGCGGGACTTTTTGCCCGTGCCGCGCATGAATGGGGCTGCGTGGCGGGTCCCCCCCTTCCGCCTGTCGGCACCTTCCCCCGTAAACGGGTGAAGGCTCGCTAGGGGGCGTACGGCAGGACCGAGGCTCGCAAGGAGCGCATGGCAGGATCCTTCCCCCGTTCACGGGGGAAGGTGCCCGAAGGGCGGATGGGGGAAGCCTTGCCTCAGACCACCCCGGCCAGCGCGAACACCGCGATCACCACGAACACCGCCAGCGTCTTGATCACCGTGATCGCGAAAATGTCCCGATAGGACTGCCGATGCGTCAGCCCGGTCACCGCCAGCAGCGTGATCACCGCGCCGTTGTGCGGCAGGGTGTCCATGCCGCCGGACGCCATCGCCGCCACGCGGTGCAGCACCTCCATCGGAATCCCCGCCGCCTGCGCGTTGGCGATGAAGGTGTCGGCCATCGCCGCCAGTGCGATGCCCATGCCGCCCGACGCCGAGCCGGTGATGCCGGCGAGCGCCGTCACCGTCACCGCCTCGTTGACCAGCGGGTTGGGAATCGCATGCAGCGCGTCGGCCACCAGCTTGAAGCCGGGCAGGGCGGCGATCACCGCGCCGAAGCCGTACTCCGAGGCGGTGTTCATCGAGGCGAGCAGCGCGCCACCGACCGCCGCCTTGCTGCCCTCGGCGAACCGTTGCACTACCGGTCGCCACGCGAACGCGAGCACGCACAGGATACCGAGCAGCAGCGCGCCTTCCACCGCCCAGATCGCGGCGACCTTGGACACCTGCTGCACCACCGGCTCGGCCTTGCCCACCACGCTCGGCTCGAACGCGGCGGTTTCGCCATAGGCGCGCGGGATCCAGTCGGTGAACAACTTGTTCGCCACGCCCACCAGCACCAACGGCAGCAGCGCGACCAGCGGGTTGGCGAGCTTGCCGTGCTCGAACGGCGCCGGCTCGTTGGCGAGGTCCGTGCCGTAGCCTTCGCCCGCGGCGGCCGCCTTGCGCCGGCGTGATTCCAGGTAAGCCAGGCCAACCAGCAGGATGAACACCGAGCCGATCGTGCCCAGCCATGGCGCTGCCCAGGCGGTGGTGCCAAAAAACGAGGTCGGGATGATGTTCTGGATCTGCGGCGTGCCGGGCAGCGAGTCCATGGTGAAGGTGAACGCGCCCAGCGCGATGGTGCCGGGAATCAGCCGCTTCGGGATGTCGCTGGCGCGGAACAGCTCCGCCGCGAACGGATAGACCGCGAACACCACCACGAACAGCGACACGCCGCCGTAGGTCAGCAGCGCACAGACCAGCACGATCGACAGGATCGCGCGGCTTCGGCCCACCAGCCCGATGGTCGCCGCCACGATCGCCTTGGAGAAGCCCGACAGCTCGATCAGCTTGCCGAACACCGCACCGAGCATGAACACCGGGAAGTAGAGCTTGAGGAAGCCCACCATCCGGTCCATGAACAGGCCGGTGAACATCGGCGCCACCAACGCCGGATCGGTCAGCAGCACGGCGCCCAGCGCCGCGATCGGCGCGAACAGGATCACGCTGTAGCCGCGGTAGGCCGCCGCCATCAGGAACGCCAGCGCGACCAGAACGATCAGGAATGCCATCGAGCTTTTTCCCCCAGCGACGCGTTCCCGCGCCGGAATCATCAATGCCCGGCGAGTATCGGCAGCGCGGCGGCAGCCGGGCACTGTACGAAGGTACAAGTGCCCCGCCGCCGTCCGCTGCCTAGGATCGATGCATCACAAGGCATCCATCGTCGATGGCTGCGTCCACGGCAACCCTTGATGGTTGCGTTTCAGAAGGGAAGGGGGAGTCATGCAACGCACGCATCTGAGTCTGGCCATCGGCATGGTGATCGGGTTGGCTTTCGCCTCGCCCGCGCTGGCGCAGCAGTCCGACGGCACGGCGCCGCAGGAAGCCGGCAAGCCGGTCAACGCCAGGCAGCTCGAACAGGTGACGGTCACCGCGCGCAAGCGCGAGGAGACTCTGCAGGACGTGCCGATCGCGGTCAGCGCCTTTACCGCGCAGGCGCTGGAAAAGCAGAACGTGCAGAACCTCTCCGACCTGCAGGGCAAGGTGCCCTCGCTGCAGATCTACGCCGCGCGCGGCTCCAACACCACGCTCACCGCCTACATCCGCGGCGTGGGCCAGGCCGACCCGACCTGGGGCTTCGATCCGGGCGTGGGCATCTATCTGGATGACGTGTACCTGGCCCGCCCGCAGGGCGCCGTGCTGGATGTATTCGACGTCAGCCGTATCGAGGTGCTGCGCGGCCCGCAGGGCACGCTGTACGGCAAGAACACCATCGGTGGCGCGATCAAGTACGTCTCCAACCCGCTGCCGGTGAAGACCGAGGGCTCGGTGGAAGTGACTGCCGGCACGCACGGCGAGAAGGACATCAAGGCCAGCGTCGGCGGCGCCAGCGCCGACCACGTGTGGCGTGGCCGTATCGCCTACGCGAGCGGGCACAACGACGGCTTCGGCGAGGACATCCTCACCGGCAGCCGCAACGGCAACAAGAACACCAATGCCGCGCGCGCGACGGTCGGCTTCTTCCCGACCAGCTCGTTCAACATGCAGTTGTCCGTGGACGGCGTGCGCGACAACTCCAATCCGCGCGGCGCCAAGATGCTCACGGTCAATGCGCTCGACCCGGCCTACCCGCCGCTGGAAAGCGACTTCGACACCCGCAGCGGCTTCGCCCAGCTCAACCACACCAAGCTCTACGGCACCGCGCTGACGATGAACTGGATCGCCAGCCAGGACTGGTCGCTCAAGTCCGTCACCGCCGTGCGTGGTTCCTCCACCGACACCAACATCGACTTCGACACGCTGCCGGAAAAGATCGCCGACGTGAACGCGGTCTACACCGACCACCAGTTCAGCCAGGAATTCCAGGCCAACTACGACGCCGGTGGCACCGTGCACGGCGTGTTCGGCGTGTACTACTTCGACGGCACCGCCAATGGCCACATCCACAACATCTTCCTGGGCTCGCCGCCGTATTCGACGCTGGGCCTGACCCAGTACGGCGGCACCGGCGGCAGCATGGGCACCAAGAGCTACGCCGGCTACGGCGACTTCACCTGGGACATCAGTCCCGACTGGAGCCTGGACGTGGGCCTTCGCTACACCCACGAAACGAAGACGGCGCTGATCCAGAACTACGGCTACTCGGACGATACCTTCACCACGCCGATCGCCACGCTGGCCGACTTCAGCGGTTCGCACGCGACCAACAACGTCTCGCCCAAGGTCTCGCTGGACTGGAGCGTGAGCGAGCAGGTCAAGCTCTACGCCAGCTACTCGGAGGGCTTCCATTCGGGCGGCTACAACATCCGCGCCAACTGCGTGGCGGTGCCCGCCTCGTGCCGCCCGATCGACGACGAGAAGGTGCAGTCGTTCGAACTGGGCAGCAAGATGAGCTTCTTCGACGACGCGCTGATGATGAACACGGCGCTGTTCCACAATGTCTACTCGGACATCCAGTTGTCGGTGTTCAGTTCCTACACCCTGCCCAACGGCAGCCAGGGCTTCTTCGGCGATTTCACCAACGCCGGCGAGGGCCACATCGACGGCCTGGAGGAGGAGTTTGCCTGGAAGCCGTCGGAGAACTGGACGCTGCGCGGCAACGTGGCCTACCTGCACACCAAGTACACCGAGTACATGACCGGTGGCGTCAACATCGCCGACCAGCAGAAATTCACCAATGCGCCCAAGTGGTCCGGCGGCCTGTCGCTGGAGAACACCACGCCGCTGGCCAATGGCGGCAGCATTTCGGCGCGGGTCAACTACACCTACCAGACCATGGTCTACCCGGAGACCACGCTGTCGCCGCTGATCGCGCAGCCCGCCTACGGCCTGTGGAACGCCGGCGTGATCTGGCAGATCAATGAGCCCTGGTCGCTCAGCCTGCAGGGCACCAATCTGGCCAACAAGTCCTACCGCACCACTGGCTACAACGTCGGCGCGCTGGGCATCTACACGGGCTTCTACGGCGCGCCGCGGATGGTCACGCTGAGTGCCAAGTACAGGTTCTGAGCTCGCACCTTTCTCCTGCAGCAGGGGAGGGGCTGGCACAGCCACTCCCCGCCACCCGGCTCCTTTCCTGCTCGCGGGGGATGTCATCCTGTAGGAGCGCACCCTGTGCGCGACCGCCATCCACCCGGTCGCGCAGAGGGTGCGCTCCTGCAAAGAAATCCGCGCTGGAGATCGACATGCGCAAGACCCTCGGCCTGCTGGCCCTCCTCTTCGCCAGCGCGCTCGCCCATGCCGGCGATGCCCCGTCGCTGCCAAAGCTCAAGCTCGACCCGGCGCGCGTCGCCGTCGCCGGCCTCTCCTCCGGTGCCTACATGGCCACCCAGGCGCAGATCGCCTACCCCGAAATCTTCCATGGCGCCGCCCTCGTCGCTGGCGGCCCCTACGGCTGCGCCGGCGGGCAGCTCGCCACCGCGCTCGGCAGTTGCATGAAGGGAACGCCGGCGCCGGACGTGGGTGCGCTGGTCGCCCGCGCGCGCAAGCAGTCGGCCGAAGGACGCATCGGCGAGCTTGCCGATCTCGCTGACGCGCACGTGTACCTGCTGCATGGCAGGGACGACGCCATGGTCGCGCCGTCGGTGGCCGAGGCCGGTGCACGCTTCTATGAAGCGCTGCGTGACGGCGTGCCGGGCCTGAAGGGCATGCAGGTGCACGACGACGGCGGACGCGCCTTCGCGCACAACCTGCCAGTGACGGGGAAGGGCGATGACTGCGGCAAGTCGGTGTCGCCGTTCCTGGGCCACTGCGGTTTCGATGCCGCGGGCGCGATCGTCGCGGAACTGTTCGGCAAGCCGGCGCATGCCGTGGCCGCGCCGCGCGGCGAGCTGCGTACGTTCGACCAGGACGCGTTGCGCCCGGGCGGCCAGGACGCCTTCCTCGCCGACCAGGGCTACCTCTACCTGCCGCCTGCCTGCGCCGCCGGCAAACCCTGCGGCTTGCTGGTCGTGCTGCACGGCTGCAAGCAGAACGCCGAGGCGGTGGGCGAGGCGTTCGTGCGCGACGCCGGCTTCAATCGCTGGGCCGACGCCTACGACATGGCCGTGCTGTACCCTCAGGCACGCGCGAGCTTCGCGCCCTTGAATCCGCAGGCATGCTGGGACTGGTGGGGATACTCCGGAGCCGATTACGACACGCGCCAGGGCGTGCAGCTGCGCTGGCTGGTCGATGCCGTGCGGGCGTTGGGGCTTCCTCCCACCACCCGATGACCTGCTGTGTTCCCTTTCCCCGTCCCTGTTCAAAGATGGGGGAGAGGGGCAGGGAGTGGCCCGAACCCCAACCTCGTGCCTGCGACCCCACGTGCCTGCGACCCCTTGTAGGAGCGCACCTGTGCGCGACCGCCAGGCATCCCGGTCGCGCACAGGTGCGCTCCTACAGGAGGTTTCCGTGAGCCACTCGATGTACGAGCGACCTGCCGTGGAGGCGCATCCTTTGCGCGACCGCCATGCATCCCGGTCGCGCACAGGTGCGCTCCTACAAGGGATGACCATCCTTTCCCGCAAGCCCCGGCCCCTCACTCCGACCCTCTCCCCGCAGGGGAGAGGCAGCACATCGCGCGGCGTGTGATTCGATGCCCAGCCCCACCCTGATCGCCCTCGCCGCCGCGTGCTGGCTCGGCCTGCTGTTCGGCGTCGCACTGCTCGGCGAGCGCCGCCCGCGGTTGTTCGAGAAACGCTGGGCGATCGTCTACGCGTTGTCGCTGGCGATCCACTGCACCTCCTGGACCTTCTACGGCACGGTGACCCAGGCCAGCCGCTCGGGCTGGTGGCTGCCGCCGACCTTCGTCGGCGCGATCCTGATGTACCTGCTGGCGATCGCCGTGCTGCGGCGGCTGGTGGAGCTGGCACGCGAGTACAACGCCGGCTCGCTGGCCGACCTGATCGCGGTGCGGCTGGGTCGCCACTCCGGGCTGGCGGCGCTGGTCACCGCGGTGGTGGTGCTGGGGATCGTTCCCTACATCGCGCTTCAGCTCAAGGCCGTGGCAATGAGCTACATGCTGCTCAGCCACGGGCAACTGGCCGAATCCGAGCCGTGGCAGGACAGCGCGCTCTACATCGCGCTGCTGATGGCGCTGTTCGCGATGCTGTTCGGCACTCGCCGCGCCAGCACCACGGCGCACAACCGCGGACTGGTGCTGGCGATGGCGTTCGAGTCGCTGTTCAAGCTCGGCGCGATGTTGGCGCTGGGCACGCTGCTGTTCACGCCGTTGCCGGCCGGCCTGCCGCCGCCGGTGGCTGTGCCGCACGAAGCCAACGGGTTTCCCGCGCTGATCCTGCTCGGCGCGCTGGCCATGTTCACCCTGCCGCACCAGTTCCATGCCGGCGTGGTCGAGTGTCGCGACGGCAGTCACCTGCGCACCGCGCGCTGGCTGTTTCCGCTGTACATGCTGCTGATCGCGCTGCCGATCCTGCCGCTGGCGAAGCTCGGCGACGCCTGGCTCGGGCCCAGCGGCGTGCCGTCAGACCTTTACGTGCTCGCCCTGCCGCTGGCGCGCGAGCAGCACGCTCTGGCGCTGGTGGCGTTCCTCGGCGGCCTGAGCGCCGCCACCAGCATGGTGGTGGTCGCGACGCTGGCGCTCAGCCTGATGATCGTCAACCACTTCATCGCCCCGCTGCGCGTACGCGCCGGCTGGGGCCGCGACGAGCGCGGTGACCTGCGCGGCGAAGTGATCAACCAGCGCCGCGTGGCGATCGTGGTGGTGATCCTGCTGGCCTGGGGCTACAGCCGTGTGCTGGCCAGCCACGAGGCGCTGGCCGACATCGGGGCGATCTCGTTCTCGGCGCTGGCCGGTCTGGCGCCGGCGTTGCTCGCCGCGGTCTACCGGCCGCAGGTGGGACCGCGCGCAGTCACCGCGGGACTGGCCTGCGGGACGCTGGTATGGCTCTACGTGGTGCTGCCTTCGCTGTGGCCGGCGATGCCGGCGGCATTGCGGCACGGCCCGTTCGGCATCGCCTGGCTGTCGCCCGGGCGTTTGCTCGGCCTGGGCGACTGGAGCCAGCTGGGGCGCGCCGTGGTGCTGAGCCTGGCGGCGAACGTGGCGGTGATGTGGCTGGTGGCGCAATCGCGCTTCGGCCAGGCCACGCGCGTGGCCGGCGTCGGCGATGTAGGCGTGGCCGAACTGCGTGCGCTGGCCGAACGCTTCCTGCCGCCCGATCGCGTCGCTCACCTGTTCGCCTCGGCCCCGGCACAGGGCGCCGCGGGGCATGCGCGCGTGGATGCAGTGGAACATGAGCTGGCTGCGGTGATCGGCGCGGCCTCGGCGCGACTTCTGCTGGAGGTGGTGCATAAGCAGGGCCGTGCGCAACTGGATACGGTCGCGGCGATCGTGGGCGAGGCCACCCAGGACCTGCGCTTCAACCAGCGCGTACTGGAGGCGGCGCTGGAGAACATGAGCCAGGGCATCTGCGTGGTCGATGCGGAGCTGCGCGTCGTCGCCTGGAACCGTTGCTACGCGCGGCTGTTCCAGTACCCGCAGGACATGCTGCAGGTGGGACGCCCGGTCGCCGACCTGACGCGCTTCATCATCGGCGAGGGCCTGATCGGCGAGGGCGACGTGGAAACGCGGGTGCAGCGTCGGCTCACCCACATGCAGGCCGGTACGCGGCACCTCTCCGAGCGACGCTTTCCCGACGGCACCATCGTCGAGATCCGCGGCAACCCGATGCCGGGCGGCGGCTTCGTCGCCACGTTCACCGACGTCACCGCCTTTCGCCGCGCCGAGGAAGCGCTGAAGAAGGTCAACGAGACGCTGGAACTTCGCGTGGAGGAGCGCACCCGTGCCCTGGCCGCCGCCAGCGCCGAGGCGCAACGGGCCAACGAGGCGAAGAGCCGCTTCCTGGCGGCCGTCACCCATGACCTGATGCAGCCGCTGCACGCGGCGCAATTGTTCGCCCACACACTGACCGAACACGGCGCCGACGCAGCGACCGCGGCCAACCTCAACGGCGCGCTTGCGGCGACGGAAGGCCTGCTCGCCGGCCTGCTCGATATCGCGCGGCTCGAAGGCGGGCGCCTGCAGCCCCAGCCGCGCGTGTTCGCGCTGGCCGAGGTGCTCGACCCGCTGGCTGCCGAGTTCCGCGCCATCGCCCACGACCGCGGCGTGCGTCTGGACGTGGTCGGCACGCGCGCCTGGGTGCATTCCGATCCGCAGTTGCTCCGTCGCGTGCTGCAAAACTTCCTGTCCAACGCGCTGCGCTATGCCGAGCGTGGCCGCGTGCTGCTGGGCGTGCGTCGATGCGGCCCGCAGTTGCGCGTGGAGGTGTGGGACACCGGGCCGGGCATCGCGCCGGAGGAGCGGGCGATGATCTTCCAGGAGTTCCGGCGTGGCAGCGCCGCCGGCGGGCAGGGGCTGGGGCTTGGCCTGTCGATCGCCCGCCGCATGGCCGGGCTGCTGGGGCATCCACTGGGCCTGCGCTCGTGGCCGGGCGAGGGCAGTGTGTTCGACCTGGGCGTGCCGCTGGCGCGGCGGCCGGCCAGCCTGCCGGCCGTCATGGCCCCGCCGCAACCGCTGCCGGCCGGGCGTGCGCTGGTGCTGGACAACGAACCGGCCGCGCTCGCGGCGCTCAGTGCGCTGCTCACCGGTTGGGGTTGGCAGGTACATGCCGCGCGCGATGCCGCGCAGGCGCTGGCCGCGCCGTGGCAGCCCGACTTGCACATCCTCGATTACCACCTCGACGCCGGGCGCACCGGCTGGGACGTGTGGCGCGAACTGAGCGGACGCCACCCGGACGTGCCGACGGTGATGCTCACCGCCGACCGTGACGGCGAGTTGCGCCAGCGGCTGATCGATGCAGGAATCGGCGTGCTCTACAAACCGCTCAAGCCGCTGGCCCTGCGGCAACTGCTGCAGCGGGTGGCAGCAGCCGTGCGCGCGTAGGAGCGCACCTGTGCGCGACCGCGGGGCACGGTCGTGCATGGCGGTCGCGCACAGGGTGCGCTCCTACAACGATGCGGGAATCCGCGTGCCCTACAGGCCGCTCAACGTCGTTGCGGTAGTTGCTGGGCGTTGGCCGTGCTGATGTAGGAGCGCACCTGTGCGCGACCGCAGGGCACGGTTGTGCATGGCGGTCGCGCACAGGGTGCGCTCCTACAACGATGCGGGAATCCGTGCTCTACAGGCCGCAAAACGCTGTCGTTGCGGTAGTTGCTGGGCGGTGGCCGCGCTGATGTAGGAGCGCACCTGTGCGCGACCGCGGGGCACGGTTATGCATGCGGTCGCGCACAGGTGCGCTCCTACATGCGGAGGTCGGGCGTCAGGCGGCGGCGTATTCGCCCATGCGGGCGCGCGGTCGGATCGCCAGGGTCGTGTCGCCGCTGATCAGCTGCAGCTCGCCATCCTGGATCAGGCACTGCAGCCGCATGCCGCGTTCGCACAGGGCGGTGAGCTCGCCCACGGTAGCCTCGTCGATGTCGAGCACCGTGAGATTGTCGTTGCGCGAGAGCGAAACGCCCACCTTGTCCCACCAGATGTCGGCGACGCGTCCGCCGTAGTTGACCACCACGACCTGGCGCGCCCGGCCGCAGGCCTTGCGGATGCGCGCCTCGTCCGGCTGGCCGAGCTCGATCCACTGTTCGACTTCGTCGGTGTACGCGCGCCGCCACAGCGCGGGCTCGTCCTCGTCGCTCAGGCCCTTGCCGAACTCCAGCCGCTCGTCCGCGTGCAACGCGAAGGCGAGCAGGCGCACCATCAGCCGTTCCTCGGTCTCGGAAGGGTGGCGTGCGAGGGTCAGCGCGTGGGTGGCGTAGTAGTGCCGGTCCATGTCGCTGATCGACAGCTCGGCCTTGTGGATGGTGGCGTTGAGGGCCATGGTCGTGCCTGGTGCGGGTCAATCGGTCATTGTACGCCTCGGCGGGCGCTAAGCTGGCCGGATGATCCACGCCACCGCGCCCAGCACCGTGCACCTGCCTCAAGGCGACTGGGCGACTGCGCTCGAGGGCCTGTGTGCCTGCTTCCCGCGCATCGACCGCGAACGGTGGCTGGACCGCGTGCGCCGAGGCCGCGTGCTCGATGCCCACGACCGGCCGATCGATGAGCACACCCCCTTCCGCGCGGGCATGAAACTGCGCTACTTCCGCGAGGTCGCGAGCGAGCCGGCCATCCCCGGCGAGGTGGTGGTGCTGCACGCGGACGAGCATCTTGTGGTGGTCGACAAGCCGCACTTCCTGCCGGTGATCCCGGGCGGCGGCTACGTGCAGCAGACGTTGCTGGCGCGGGTCATCGAGCGGCTGGGCAATCCGGCGCTGGTGCCGTTGCACAGGCTCGATCGCGATACCGCCGGGCTGGTGTTGTTCTCGGCGCAGCCGGCGACGCGCGATGCGTACCTGGCGCTGTTCCGCGAGCGGCGCATCGCCAAGCGATACGAAGCGTTGGCCGGGCCGTTGCCGCAGCTTTCGTTTCCGCATGTGCGCCGGTCGCGGCTGGAGTCGGGCGATCCGTTCTTCCGAATGGGTGAGGTGGAGGGTGAGGCCAACAGCGAGACGCGCGTGGACGTGATCGAACGCGGGCCGTCGCTGTGGCGCTATGCGCTGGAACCGCATACCGGACGCAAGCATCAGCTGCGCGTGCACATGGCCGCGCTCGGCGCGCCGATTTCCAACGACCGTTTCTATCCGGTGCTGCAGGAGCAGGCAGAAGACGATTTCAGTCGGCCACTGCAGTTGCTGGCGTGCGGGCTGGCGTTCGTCGATCCGCTGAGCGGACATCCGCGGGAGTTCCGCAGCGCGGTGTCGCTGGGGTGGGGCTGAGGCAAGGCTTCCCCCATCCGCCCTCCGGGCACCTTCCCCCGCGAACGGGGGAAGGACGGGTTTCCCGCAGCGTGACCAGTGATCCTTCCCGCGCGAAGCGGCAAGACCGGTTTCCCGCAGCGTAGCCAGCGAGCCTTCCCCCGCTGCGCGGGGGAAGGTGCCGACAGGCGGATGGGGGAAGCCTTGCCTCGAACCGCCTACGACACCCGCGCCGGCTCGCCGAGGTCCAGCGAGCGCAGCAGCAAGCCGGCCTGCGTGCGGTTGCGCACGCCGAGCTTCTCGAAGATCGCCGTCACGTGCGCCTTGACCGTGCGCTCCTGGATCGCCAGGCGATCGGCGATCTGCTTGTTGAGCAGGCCCTCGCCGATCAGCGCCAGCACGCGGTACTGCTGTTCGGTCAGGCGCGCCAGCCGGGCGGCGAGGTCGGTGTCCTGCGGGTCGGGCGCGAGTGCGTCGACGGCCCTGGCCAGTTCCGGAGGAACCCAGGTACCGCAATCGAGCACGGTGCGGATCGCCTCGCCGATCTGCGCGGGGCTGGCGCTCTTGGGGATGAAGCCGGCCGCGCCGTGGTCGAGCACGCGGCGCACGGTGCGCGGCTCGTCGTGCGCCGAAACCACCAGCACCGCCACGCCCGGATGCTGGCCACGCAGCGCGGCCAGGCCGGACAGGCCCTGGCTGCCGGGCATGTGCAGGTCCAGCAGCACAAGGTCGGTGTCAGGCGCTGCGGTGAGCGCGGCCAGGGCGTCGGCGAGGTCCGCCGCTTCGTTCACCTGGCCATCGGCGACGCAGGCGAGCGCCGCCTGGCGCAGCGCGGCGCGGAACAGCGGGTGGTCGTCGGCGATCAGCAGGGAAGGCATGGCGGTGAAAGTAGCGGGCTGGCGCCTTGGCGTCGAGCTGAACGCACTGTGCGCGACCGCGAAGGTGACGCAAGCAGGATGCCCATGGTGAGCTGGTGGTCCGCGGTCGCGCACAGGCGCTCCTACAGGATCGGTGCCGGCATGGACTTTCGTACCATGGCGGCCGCGTGCACGCTTGCTAAGGTGCTCAGGATGAACGCGTTGCTCAAGCGCCTGACCCTGTTGCTGGTGCCGGCCCTGGCCGGCGGTGCCGCCCACGCCGCGGCGATGGAGCCTGCCATGCCATCAATCGACTTCGTCCCCGGCGAGGTGCGCGTGACCACCCATCGCGACCGTGACGACCTGCTCAGCGCCGGTCTTGGCCTGGCGGGACTGGCCGGTGCGCCGGTGCCGTTCGCCGATCCGGCGAACCCCACCGCCGGCGAACTGCGCCGCCGCGCGATCCAGATGAGCTGGAAGGGTATCGCCGACCTTGGCCCGCTGGGTGGGTACGGGCAGGTCTACGGTGGCGTGCCGAGCGTGCCCGGGCGCGAGTACCAGGCGTTCGCGTGGATCCCCGGTGCGCACCAGCCCCACCGCGTGCTGCTGCAGGCGCCCGACCATTTCGACAAGGCCAGGCGTTGCCTGGTCGTCACCGCCTCGTCCGGCTCGCGCGGCATCTACGGCGCGATCGCGCTGGCTGGCGCCTGGGGCCTGCCGAAGGGTTGCGCGGTGGCCTACACCGACAAGGGCGCGGGTACCGGCTTCTTCGACTACGCCGACGACAGCGGCGTCACGCTGGACGGCCGGCGCGCGAAGCGCGGCACGGCACCGCTGGAGTTCACCCCGCCGCCGCTGCCTGCCGGCGCCGGCATCGCGGTCAAGCACCTGCACTCGGGCGACAATCCGGAAGCGGACTGGGGCCGCCACGTGTTGCAGGCGGCCCGCTTCGGACTGGCCATGCTCGACCGCGCCTATCCCGACCTGGCGCCGTTCACGCCACAGAACACGCGCATCATCGCCACCGGCCTGTCCAACGGCGGCGGCGCGGTGCTGCAGGCCGCGGGCCTCGACGACGGGCATCTGCTGGACGGCGTGGTCGCGCTGGAGCCGAACGTGCAACTGGCGGGGCAGGGCCGCCAGCTCTACGACTACGCCACCGAGGCGGCGATCTGGCTGCCGTGCGCGCTGAGCGGCGCGCGCTTCGATGCCGTGCCGTTCGCCCGCGCGCCGACGACCCAGGGTTGGGCGCAGCGTTGCGCCAGCCTGCATGCGCAAGGGCTCATCAAGGCCGACACGCCCGCGGCCCAGGCGGCCGAAGCGTACGAACACCTGCGCAGCGCCGGCTGGACCGACGCGGCCATGCAGGTCGCGGCCACCTCTACCGCGTTCGACCTGTGGCGCGCGATCAGTGCCGGCTATGCCTCGGCGTACCTGCGCCGCGGCCCGGCGAACATGCCCTGCGGCTTCCATTACGCCGCGACGAAAGCCGACGGTACACCCGGCGTGGCCGATGCCGCGACGCGCGCCGCGTGGTGGTCGGACAGCGGCGGCATCCCGCCCGGCAACGGCATCGGCCTGTTCGGCGGCGTCAACCGCTCGACCGACCCCACACTGGTCGGCGAGCAGTGTTTGCGCGCCCTCTGGACCGGCGACGACGCCATCTCGCGCGCGCTGCACACCGGCATCGAGGCGACCGCCGCCCGCCTGCCGCGCGCGGACCTGCCACTGTGGGTCGTGCACGGCGCCGACGACGGCCTGCTGCCGACCGCCTTTACCTCCGAGCCCTACATCGCCTGGTTGCGCGCGGAGGGCCGGCACCCGCTGTACTGGAAAGTGCCGCACGCGCAGCACTTCGATGCGTTCCTGCCGCTGCCCGGCTTCGGCGAGCGCCACCTGCCGCTGTTGCCCTATGGCTACGCCGCGCTCGACCGGCTGTGGGCGCACCTGGCAGCCGACGCGACGTGGCCGGCCGACATCCGCACCCCGGCCGGACATCCGCGCGGCACGCAGGCGCTCACGAAGGCAACGCTCGACCTGGAGTAGCCGCGACCGCGCTTGTGCAAGGCGGACGCAACACGCATAGTCGACCGCCACCAGCAGTCGATGCGGGACGCACCATGCGGGTACGCCTGGAAGATGTGGCACGCGCCGCGGGGGTATCGCCCAAGACCGTCTCCCGCGTGCTCAACGACGAAGCGAACGTGCGTGCCCCCACGCGCGAGAAGGTGCTCGCGGCGATGGCGGCGATGGACTATCGCCCGCATCAGCCGGCGCGCAGCCTGGCGAGCAACCGCTCCTTCCTGGTCGCCATGCTGTACGACAACCCTTCGGCCAATTACCTCACCGAGATCCAGGCCGGCGTGCTGGAAGCCTGCGACCTGCACCACTACAGCATGATGGTGCGCCCGCTGCACATGGAGCAGGCGGACTTCCTCGAGCGCGTCGACCGGCTGATAACGCACCACCGCCCCGACGGCCTTGTGCTGACTCCGCCGATCACCGATCACCCCGCGCTGCTGCAGCGGTTGCGGGAGCGGCGCGTGCTGTACGCGAGCATCTCGCCGATCGACCATACGGGTAGCATTGGCGCCTTCATCGACGAGCCGGAAGCGGCGCGCCGTATGATGGCGAGACTGCTCGAACTGGGGCATCGGCGGATCGCGCACGTGATCGGTCATCCGGACCACGGCGCCAGCCAGTGGCGCCTGGCCGGCTATCGCCAGGCGCTGGCGGCCGCCGGACTGCCGCGCGACCCGGAACTGGAAGTGGCTGGGGATTTCTCTTTCGGCAGCGGCGTGGCTGCGGCGCGCCGGCTGTTTTCGTTGCCGCATGGCCCCACCGCGGTGTTCGCGGCCAACGACGACATGGCCGCCGGCGTGATCTGGGCCGCCGGCGAGCACGGCCTGGCGGTGCCCGGGGACGTTTCGGTCTGCGGCTTCGACGATACCCCGATCGCACGCCAGATCTGGCCCACGCTCACCACCATCCACCAGCCCAGTCGCGAGATGGGCCGCATTGCCGCGCTGCAGTTGCTCGACACCCTGCGCGGACGACCCGGAGCCATGGTCCAGGCCGCGTTTTCGCTGGAGCTGCGCGAGTCGACCGCGCCGGCGGCGTGAAGGAAAGGTGCGTGTAAGAAATTTGTTGCACGGCAAATTGACAGCGCTGTCAAAGCAGGGCAAACATGCCCGGGCCTGCGCAAAAGATGCGCAGGCGCAAGGCACACAAGTGGGCGCAAGTAGGCGGAGCGGCAGGGCTGCACGCGCGGTCCCAGGCCGTCTGAACATCACTTATGCGGGGAGCGAAGCTGATGAACAAGCACGTGCGACTGGCCTTATCCGCGGCGATTGCCGCCTGCCTGATGCCCGGCCTTGCGCTGGCGCAGAACGACGACGCGGCGCAGGACACCACGCCGCAGTCGAACACCACGCAACCGGCCAAATCCAAGGCACAGGCGCCCAGCGCCGCCAATGCCAAGAGCCTCGAACAGGTGGTGGTCACCGGCAACACCGCCACTGGCGGCCTGAAGAAGATCGATACCAGCTACACGGTGACCACGGCCACCGCCGAGCAGATCCGCATGGCCAACCCCAAGAGCACGGCGGACCTGTTGAAGATCGCCCCGGGCCTATGGCCCGAATCCACCGGCGGCCAGACCGGCGCCAACATCGAGATCGCCGGCTTTCCCGGCGGCGGCGACGCACCGTTCAACACGGTGCAGCTGATGGGTTCGCCGCTCTATGGCATGCCCACGCTGTCGTTCTTCGAACAGACGTCCATCTTCCGGCTCGACGACACCGTCGATCGCGCGGAAATCATCCAGGGCGGCCCGTCGGTGGTGTTTGCCGACGGCCAGATCGGCGCCAGCGAAAACTTCATTCTCAAGCAGGGCACGGAGGTGCCCTCGGGCAGCGTCGGGGTCACCTACGGCAGCGAGAACCTCAAGCGCATCGACGGTTTCTTCGGATTCCCGCTGGGCAAGGACACCTACGGCAGCATCGGCGGCTTCTACCGCGACTCCGACGGCGTGCGTGATCCGGGATTCGCGGCGGACAAGGGTGGCCAGCTCACCGGAACGTTCACCCACGACAGCGACAACGGCACGATGATGCTGTACGCGCGCTACCTCAACGACCGCAACCAGTTCATCACGCCGATCCCGCTATTGCAGAGCGGGACGGACCACTTCAGCGCCTATCCCGGCTTCGACCCGCTCACGGACACCTACAACGGCCCGGCCATCCAGCACGTGTTCCTGGACGGCTATCCCGGTGGCGGTCGCGACGCGAACCTCGCCAACGGGCGCGGTGCGCAGTTCGGCTTCTTCGGCGGCAACTTCGATTACGACCTGGGCAACGGCTGGAGCATCTCGGACAAGTTCCTGATCGACGGCGGCGACGCCGACACCAACGCGCTGTTCTCCGGCACCAACCCGGGCAGCCTCAACGACATGCTCTACACCGACCAGAGCCAGATCGGCGCGTTCAACCTCGCGCCCGGCTCGGCCACCGCCAGCTATGTCGGCGGCGGCGCGGTGGATCCCAACCAGAGCGTGATCCACCAGGGCTGGTGGTTCATCCACAAGCACCTGAAAAACATCAGCAACGACTTCCGGCTCAGCAAGGAAATCTTCGAAGGCAACACGCTCACCGCGGGCGTCTACCTGGCGCACTACACCATGGATGACGAGTGGGCGCTGGGCAACCAGATGCTGATGACCAATACCCCCAATGCGCGGCCCATTACCGTCACCTACGCCGATGGCGGCCAGACCTACTACCTGACCGACGGCCAGGGCTTCCTGGACAACGGCGGCTTCAACATCGCCCAGCACGGCAGCGCGACCAACAAGGCGTTCTACCTGTCCGACATCTGGCGCATGGGCAAGTGGCTGATCGACCTCTCCGGCCGCATCGAGAACCAGGACGCCACCAACAACGTGTGCAACTTCCAGAGCGACGGGCGCGTCGACGCCGACGGCAACCCCGTCAACGGTGTGATCGACACCGACGGCAACCCGTACACGCTCTACAACAACGCCGTGCCGGTGTGCGACGGCACATTCGCGCGTACGCGCTACGACAAGACGCATCCGTCGTGGACCTTCGGCGTGAACTACGAGCTTGCCGACAACATGAGCGTGTATTTCCGCGCCAACCAGGGCGGGCACTTCGACGACTTCGACAACGGCATCCGCGGCAACACCACTGGCAATACCGCACCGATGCAGAAGATCCAGAACTTCGAGGGCGGCTTCAAATACCAGAGCGAGCAGTGGTTCCTCGACCTGAGCGCCTACCACCGCCAGTTCATCGGTCTTCTGTACCAGCCCACCGACGCTGCTGGCGTACCCAACGGTCCGCAGAGCACCTACGGTTCCGATTCCAAGGGCATCAACGTCAATACCGCCTGGAGCCCGACCGAGAACCTGAAGTTCCAGCTGGTCGGCAATTACCTGGACGGCCACTACTCGCACAACCGCTCATGCCTGCCCTATACCAACCCGGTCGCCGGCGACGGCTGCGCGTTCATCAATGGCGTGCAACTGCAGCGCCAGCCGAAGGTGCGCTACATGTTCACGCCCAGCTACAGGATGCCGTTCGGTTGGGGTGACATCCTTGCCTTCGTCACCTTTACCCACGTCGGCCCGCATACGCAGGACATTTCCGGCCTGCAGCAGTTGGGCAGTTACCACACCTGGGACTTCGGCGTGGTCGCCAACATCCAGCAGAGCTGGCAGGTGCGGCTGCAGGGCACCAACATGACCAACGAGCTGGGCCTGACCGAGAGCAACTCGCGCATCTTCGGCTCGGCCGCGGGTACCACCGGCGTGATCCTGGCCCGTCCGCTGGAAGGCCGCGAGGTCAACCTGCAGGTCAAGTACCTGTTCTGAAGCAACCCCGGATTGCCTGCACCCCGCGCCCGATGGCGGGGTGCAGGCATCTTTTTTCGACCTCACGACGGAGGCGCGATGAAATCCGGTCGCCTGCTTGCCCTGTTGTTCCGGGCCTCGTTCTGCATCGCGGCGGCGAGCACCACGCCGGTGCTCGCCGCCACCGATCCGAGTTTCCTGTTCACCGCCACGGCCCGGGATTTCGGCAGCTACTTCCCGAGCTACCTGGCCAACGGCTATTTCTCCACCATGACCTCGCCGCGCGGCACCGAGCCGAACGCCGCGTACATGGTCGCGTTCATGGATTACAAGCCGGGGGATATTTCCCGTCCCGCGGCGATCCCCGGCTGGAGCGAGATCGACTACAACCCGGGCGGCGGCTGGCTCAACCGCACGCGGCTGGATGCGGGCATCTTCCAGGGCTACGCGCAGACCCTGGACATGCAGGGCGCCACGCTGACCACGCGCTATCGCTTCGCCTACGCCAACAAGGCCAGCGATGTCCAGGTCACCACCTTCGTCAGCCAGGCCTCGCCGCACCTGGCGGCCACGCAGATCGCGATCACGCCCCGGTTCGACGGGCCGGTGCAGCTCAGCTTCCCGCTGCGGTTGTGGTCCGAGCACCAGCCGCGCTTCCCGATCGCCAGCATGGGCGGCGAGGAGATGATCTCCGCGGTGATCGCCAGCGGGCAGACGCTGGACAACAAGCCGGTACCCACGCCCGATCGCGCGCCGGTCTGGTATCCGGGCTACACGCAGGTGCTTTCCGCCGACGGCGACGCCAAGGCGCTGACGCTCGCGCTGAAGGGCAGGGCGCAACACGGGCTCGGCATGGCCGAGGCGGCCGCGATCGGACTACCAGAAGGGCTCTCGCCGGATGCGGTCAAGCTCGAGCGGACGCCGACCCGGCTGTCGCTGGAGATCACCGCCACGCTGCACAAGGGGCGGCGCTATGTCTTCACCAAGTACCTGGCGCTCTCGCGCGAGGGCTGGGGCGAGGACCAGGACGTGCTGGCGCTGGCGAGCGCCGCGCGCACCACCGGTTTCGAGCGCCTGCTCGCCGACCACCAGGCCGCCTGGCATGCGCTTTGGCAGTCGGACATCGTCATCGACGGCAACCCGGCGGTGCAGAAGGCGGTGCACTCGGACCTCTACTACCTGCTGTCCAACAGCACCGTCGGCACCGCCTGGCCGATGGGCGCCTGCGCGCTGACGCCCAACTACGCGGGCCACGCGTTCTGGGACAGCGACTCGTGGGTGTTCCCCGCGCTGTTGCTGCTGCATCCGGAGCGTGCCAAGCCCATCGTGATGTTCCGCGACCGCACCACGGAGCCGGCGCGCGCCCGCGCCCGCCAGTACGGCGTCGAAGGCACCATGTACCCGTGGGAGGCCGATCCGCAGACCGGCGTGGACGTCACGCCGCACTTCGCCTGGGAGGTCTACCGCGAGGTGCACGTCAACGCCGACATCGCCATCGCGCAGTGGCAGTACTACCTCGCGACCGGTGACAAGGCCTGGCTGAAGACCCACGCCTGGCCGGTACTGGAAGGCATCGCCACCTTCTGGACCAGCCGCGTCACCTACGACAAGGCGCACGACCGCTACGAGATCCATCACGTCACCTCGCCCGACGAGGCCTACAACGACGTGCCGAACGACTCGTTCACCAACGCCGCCGCGCGCAAGGCGTTGGACATCGCCGTGAAGGCCGCGGGCGTGGTCGGCGCGAAGGCCGATCCGCGCTGGAGCGAGATAGCCTCGAAGATGTACATCCCCTTCGATGCGGCCGGCCAGCGCCATCTGGACTTCGACAAGTCGGTGCCGCACGACAAGATCACCTGGATGGGCTCCTCGCTGGCCTGGCTGATGTATCCGAACCTTGACCTGCCGATGTCGACGCAGGTGCGGCGCAACGACTTCCAGTTCCAGCTCGATGCGCTCAAGAGCCACGGCGACGATCCCAACGAGATGATGATGGTGATGCTGGCCGTCGGTGCCGCGGAACTGGGCGATGCCAGGGCCGCAGGCGCCTGGATCGACCGCAACCTGGTCGGGTTCCTCAAGCCGCCGTTCAACGTGCGTACCGAGACGGCGGCCAACAACGCCGGCTACATCCTCGCGACGTCGGCGGGCTTCGTGCAGAGCATGCTCTACGGCCTCACCGGCCTGCGCATCGACGAGGAGGGCCTGAGCGAGAAGTACGCGCCGGTGCTTCCGCCGGGCTGGAACGGGCTGACCCTCAAGGGTGTGCACTTCCGCGGGCAGCGGTTTGACGTCCACGTCGAACGCGGCGCCGATGGCGAGGCGAAGCTGGTGCGCGAGGCCTTGCCGTGAGGCCGGAACCCTGTAGGAGCGCCCTTGGGCGCGACCGGGATATCCGGGTCGCGCCCAAGGGCGCTCCTACAGGAATGTTATTGGCCGGCCGGGGATCGCTCGAGGGCTTCGCCCTATGGCTGCTATGGCTGATCGCCTGCACCGCGCTCGCGCTCTCCGCGCCGGCCGCCGCCACCGACCCGAGCTTCCTGCTCACCGCCACCGCGCGCGACTTCCAGAGCTACTTTCCCACCCAGCTGGGCAACGGCTTTGTCGCCACGCTCAGCGCCCCGCGCGGCACCGAGGACAACCTGGCCTACATGGTCGCCTTCATGGACTACGCCAAGGGCGACATTTCTCGCCCTGCGGCGATACCCGGATGGAGCGGCGTCGACTACAGCACAGGCAACTCGGCGGCGGGCCATTTCTGGCTCAACCAGGTCGCGCTCGATCCGGCCGTGTTCGGCGATTACCGACAGGTGCTCGACCTGCACGACGGCACGCTTACCACGCGCTACCGCTACGTCGACCACGGCCGCGCCACGCGCATCGAGGTCGTCTCGCTGGTCAGCCAGGCCTCGCCGCACCTGGCGGCCACGCAACTGTCGATCACGCCGGAGTTCGACGGCGAGGTGGAGCTGTCCTTCCCGCTGGCGCTGTGGGCGCCGCACCAGCCGCGCTTTGCGCTGGCCCGCCTCAGCGGCGAGCAGATGCAGGAGGCCGTGGCGGCCAACAACCTCAAGCTGCAGGCGATCCCGCCGGCGACCCCCGATCGCGCGCCGCTGTGGTACCACGGCGACACCCACGTGCTCGACGCGCACGGGGACGCCAAGGCACTGACCCTGTCACTGGACGGGCGCGCCGAACAGGGCTTGGCGATGGCCGAGGCGGTCGCCGTAGCCTTACCCGATGGCCTCGTGCCGAGCGATGCGCGCGTCTACCGTAGCCCGTGGCGGTTTTCCCTCGAGCTCAAGGCGAAGCTGCGCAAGGGCCGTACCTACTCCTTCGCCAAGTTCGTGGCGCTGTCGCGCGAAGGCTGGGGCGGCAACGCGAAGGCGGATCTGGCGCTTGCCCGACAGGCCCGCACGGACGGCTTCGCGCGCCTGCGCGCGGACCACGTTGCCGCCTGGCACGACCTGTGGCGCTCGGACATCCGCATCGAAGGTGATCCCGAGTCCCAGCGCATGGTGCATTCGGACCTCTACTACCTCTTGTCCAACGTCACGCCCGGTACCGCCTGGCCGAGCGGTGCGTGTGGGTTGACGCCGGGCTATGCCGGGCACGTGTTCTGGGACAACGACACCTGGGTGTTTCCGGCCTTACTGCTGTTGCATCCGGAGCGCGCCCGCTCGCTGGTCGACTTCCGCAGCCGCACGCTGCCTGCCGCCGAAGCCCGCGCCCGGGAGCGCAGACTGCGCGGGGCGATGTATCCGTGGGAGTCCGATCCGCAGCACGGCACCGAACAGACGCCGCACTTCGCCTACGTGCTGGGCGAGCGCGAGATCCACGTCAACGCCGACGTGGCCATTGCGCAGTGGCAGTACTGGCTGGCTAGCGGCGACAAGGGCTGGCTGCGCGAGCACGGCTGGCCGGTGATCCGTGCGGTGGCGGACTTCTGGACCAGCCGCGCGACCTGGGTGCCCGAACGCAAGCGCTACGAGATCGCGCACGTCACCTCGGTGGACGAGGACTACAACGACGTACCGAACGACACCTTCACCAACGTCTCGGCGCGCAAGGCCCTGCAACTGGCGGCGCAGGCCGCCGATGTGCTGGGCGACCCGGCCGACCCACGCTGGGCGGAGGTCGCGGACACGCTCTACGTACCGTTCGATGCGAAGGCGGGCCACCATCTGGACTTCGATCCGTCTGTGCCGCACGACATCGATTCCTGGGGCGGCAGTTCGCTGCCGATGCTGGCTTATCCCTCGCTCGACCTGCCGATGGAGCCGGGCGTGCGCCGGCGCGACTACGACTACGCGATGGCGCCGATCACCCAGTCGCGCCGCGATCCGAACAGCATGGGCCTGGCGCCGATGGCGATCTACGCCGCCACGCTGGGCGACGCCGCGGAAGCCAATGCCTGGTTCCAGCGCAACCGCCACGCGGGCGTGATGCAGCCGCCGTTCAACGTGCGCACCGAGACGCCGAACAACAACACCGGCTACTTCGTCACCGCCGCCGGCGGCCTGCTGCAGACCATCGAGTACGGCTTCACCGGGCTACGCCTGCAACCGGACGGCCTGGTCGAAGCCTATCCGCCGGTGCTGCCGCCTACGTGGTACGCCTTCACGCTCACGCACGTAGCCTTGCGTGGCGCGTACTACGACATCACCGTGAGCCGCGGCCGCGACGGTCGCGCCGTGCTCACGCGGCGACCCGCGCAGGAGGGGCCATGAAATCGCGCACCCTGATGTCCATCCTGCTGGCCTGCCTGTGCGCCGCCACGGCCCTGGCCAGTGGCCAGGCCGGGATCAAACCCGATGGCACGGTGACTGCCGCCTCGGTGGCGATCCCGTATTCGCGCTTCGCCTCGCCGCAGGCGCGCGCGTTCTTTCCGAAGATGCTTGCCGCGGGCGCGCAGGCGCCACCGCTCAGCGCCCCGATCGAGCAGAGCCGCCGCTTTTACGATCGCCTCAACAGCGACCGCGCCGCGCGCATGCGCAAGCTCTATCCGGTCACCGTGCGCCACGAAACCATCGCCGGCGTGGGTGCCGACGTGGTGCTGCCGGCGCAGGGCGTGAGCCCGGTCAACCGCCATCGCGTGCTGATCAACCTGCACGGTGGCGCTTTCCTCTGGGGTGCGGGCAGCGGTGGGCTGGTCGAGGCGATTCCGATTGCCAGCCTCGGCCGCATCGAGGTGATCACGCTGGACTATCGCCAGGGGCCGGAGCACACGTTCCCGGCCGCCAGCGAGGATGTCGAGGCGGTCTATCGCAAGTTGCTGGAGAGCCATCGGCCCGGCGAGATCGGCATCTATGGCTGCTCCGCCGGCGGCATCCTGGCCGGCGAGGCGGTGGCGCGCTTCATCGCGGACAAGCTGCCGGTGCCGGGCGCGATCGGCACCTTCTGCGGCTCGTTGGTGACCATCGCCGGTGACTCGGCCTACGTGGGCCCGCTGCTCAACGGGCAGGGCGTACCGGACGAGCCGCTGGACCTCGCCACGCTGCCGTACTTCCACGGCATCGATGCGCGCGACCCGATGGTGCAGCCGGGCCTGTCGCCCGCGCTGCTGAAACACTTCCCGCCGACCCTGCTGATCACCGGCACGCGCGACATGGCGATGAGCTCCGTCGTCCACAGCCACGCGCTGCTGGCGCAGGCGGGTGTCGACGCCGAGTTGCACGTCTGGGAAGGCATGTGGCATTCGTTCTTCTCCGATCCCGAGCTGCCCGAATCGGAGCAGGCCTACCGCACCATCGTGGCGTTCTTCGAGCGCCACCTCGCCCCACCGCAAGAGGAAGCCCATCCATGAAGACCCGTCCGCGGATCGTCTCCCTGCTCGGCGCCACGGCGCTGGTCCTCTCCACCGCGGCCAGCGCCGCCACGCCCAGTCCGGCGAAGACGCAGGCCTACATCCACAAGGCCTGGGACACCCTCACGCGCTCGCTGGACGATTGCTCGGCGCTGCACGATCCGAAGATGGACGCGCGCCCGGTGCTCTACCTGCCCGCCGACCTGGACAAGCCCGCCGGCATCGATGACATCGCCAAACGCTGCAAGGTGGAGGTACGCACGCTACCCAAGCGCATCGAGCGGCTCGGCGACCTGATGCCCTCGGAGCTTCCGGCCGAAGGCCTGCTCTACCTGCCCCGGCCCTACGTAGTGCCCGGCGGCCAGTTCAACGAGATGTACGGCTGGGACAGCTACTTCATCCAGCTGGGTCTGCTCGCCGACCACCGCGACGATCTGGCGCGCGACATGACCGACAACATGCTGTTCGAGGTCGAGCACTACGGCGGCGTGCTCAACGCCAACCGCACCTACTACCTGACCCGCTCGCAGCCGCCGTTCCTGAGCCGCATGGTGTCCGACGTGCTGGCCGCGCCGAAGGCCTTCAAGGACGAGGCCGAACGGCATGCCTGGCTGGCACACGCCTATCCGCTGGTCGTCGCGAACTACCACATCTGGACGCGAGCCGAGCACCGCGCCGGCGACACCGGCCTGGCGCGCTATTTCGACCTTGGCCAGGGGCCGGTGCCGGAGATGCACGGCAGCGAGTACTACCGTGGCGTGATCGGCTGGGTGCTGGCGCATCCGCAGCGAGATCCCGGCTACCTGGTGAAAGCGTCCGAGCATCCGGATGCCGCCGAGATGGCAAAGCTGAAAGCCAGCAGTTGCGACATCGAAGCCTCAACCGTCTGCGCCGGTGCCTGGGCCAGTGGCTACCGGCTGAGCGCCGACTACTACCTGGGCGACCGCGCCATGCGTGAGTCCGGCTTCGACACCAACTTCCACTTCGGCCCCTACGGCGGCACCACTCACCACTACGCCGGCGTGGGCTTGAACAGCCTGCTTTACCGCTACGAGCGCGATCTGCATGACCTCGCGCTGCAGCTGGGCAAGGTGGCCGAAGCGCAGCAGTGGGCGGATGCCGCAGCGAAGCGGAAGGCGGCCATGGGCAAGTACCTGTGGAACGACAAGCGCGGCATGTTCATGGACTACGACTTCATCCGCGGCAAGACCTCGGAGCAACCCTACGTCACTACCTACTGGCCGCTCTGGGCGGGGCTCGCCTCCAAGGCGCAGGCCACCGCGCTGGACAGGCACCTGCCCGTATTCGAGCGCAAGGGCGGGCTGTCGATGGACAACCTCAGCAGCGGTGCGCAATGGGATGAGCCGTTCGGCTGGGCGCCGACCAACTGGCTGGCGATCTCCGGCCTGGACGCCTACGGCTTCCACGACGATGCGCAGCGCCTCGCGCGCAAGTTCATGGGCACCGTGGAAACCGGCTTCGCCCACGACGGCACCATCCGCGAGAAATACAACATGGTGCTGGGCAACGCGGACGTAAAGATCACCGCCGGGTACACGACGAATGTGATCGGCTTCGGCTGGACCAACGCGGTGTACCTGAAACTGCATCAGTTGCTGCAGGGCGCGCCCGCGCAGGCGCCCGCCGCCGCGCAGAGCACACAGGTGCCCGCGGTGCATTGAAACGGTAGTTCACGGGCGACGGCCGGCGGCTGCGTTATTCTTGCCGGCCTTTCGCTCACGTCCCAAGGGTTTGCCCATGACCATCAACGTCACCTTCGAGACCAACCGCGGTCCGATCCACCTGCGCCTGCACGAAGACAAGGCGCCGGTCACGGTCGCCAGCTTCGTTAACCTGGCCCGCCGCGGCTACTACGACGGCCTGTCGTTCCACCGCGTCATCAACGACTTCATGATCCAGGGCGGCTGCCCGCTGGGCACTGGCACCGGCGGCCCGGGCTACAAGTTCGAGGACGAGTTCCACCCCTCGCTGCGCCACGACAAGCCGGGCGTGCTGTCCATGGCCAACGCCGGCCCGCACACCAACGGCAGCCAGTTCTTCATCACCCACGGCCCGACCCCGTGGCTGGATGGCAAGCACAGCGTATTCGGCGAAGTGGTCAGCGGGGACGACCAGAAGGTCGTCAATGCGATCCGCCAGGGCGACACGATCGAACGGGTGGCCGTCGAAGGCGACGTCGACGCGCTGATGGCCGCGCAAGCCGATCGCATCAAGGACTGGAACGAGAAGCTCGACCAGCGCGGTTGAGCCCTCTTCGCCTGATCTGGATCCTCTCCTCGACACAGTCGGGGAGAGGAAGGCCAGTCACCTGGGCCACTCCCCTGGGGCTCTCCGAGGCGGACGCAACGTCCCTTGTAGGAGCGCCCTTGGGCGCGACCGCCATGTGCGATCGGGCCACGCGGTCGCGCCCAAGTGCGCTCCTACACGCCGGGCCGGCGCCCGCCCTCAGGGCGGCAAGCCATCCCATCCCCGCCCGGTCCGTATGCCCGGAACCAAACCTCGTTTCCTGGTGCTGCCCCCAAGGGAGAGGGAGCTTCCCGGCCGCGTGCTAAAATCCGCCGGTTACCTCACCCACACCCCCCGAGGAAGCCATGCCCCAGCTCGCCCAGCGTGTCGGCCGCGCCAAGCCCAGCGCGATCATGGTCATCGCCGAGAAGGCCAAGCAGTTGAAGGCGCAGGGCAGGGACATCATCAGCTTCTCGATCGGCGTCCCCAACTTCCTGCCCGGCGAGCACGTCTACGCCGCGGCGCGCGAATCGCTTGAGCGAGACTCCGGCCAGTACGGCAGCAACCGCGGCGCCGAGCCGTTGCTGGACGCCTTCCTCAGGCACATCGAGGCGCTCGGCTTCAGCGGCTACGGCCGCATGAACCTCTCGATCGGCATCGGCGCCAAGCAGGTGCTCTACAACCTCGCCGAAGCGCTGCTGGACGAGGGCGAGGAGATCTGCTTCGCCGCGCCGTACTGGACGACCTATCGCGACATCGCGGACATCGTCGGCGCCAGGATCAACGTGCTGCCGTGCCCGTCGACGCAGAACTACAAGCTCACACCGGCGCAGCTCGAGGAAGCGCTCAAGCGCAAGCCGAAGGTGTTCCTGTTCAACAACCCGTCCAACCCGACCGGCATGGTCTACACGGGCGAGGAGATCGCCGCGCTGGCCGACGTGCTGGTGCGCTATCCGGACACCTGGATCATCACCGACGACATCTACAACTCGATGGTGTTCGACGGAATCGGCTACCACAACTTCGTGTTCGCCCGGCCGGAGCTGCGCGAGCGGCTGGTGTTCGTCGATTCGGTATCCAAGACCTACGGCATGCCGGGCTGGCGCGTGGGCATGCTGGCCGGCCCCGAGTCGGTGGCCAAGGCGGTGACCACGCTCAACTCCAACCACATCACCAGCGTGCCGGAAGTGATCACCGCCGCCGCGGTGGCCGCCTTCAGCGGCCCGCAGGACGTGCCGCAGGCCAGGTGTGCGGAGTTCGCGCAGAAGCGTGACATCGTGGTTGCCGCGTTGCGCGCGATTCCCGGCGTGATCTGCCCGCGTCCGCAGGGCGCGTTCTACGCCTTCCCTGACATCTCCGTCGCCTTCGGCAAGTCGCACAACGGCACGCCGATCAACAGCGACGTGGACGTCTGCGCGGCCCTGCTGGAAGCCAAGGGCGTGGCCTGCGTGCCCGGCTCCGCCTTCGGCGAGCCGCATTCGCTGCGTATTTCCTACACCTGCCCGACGGCCCAGCTGCAGCCGGGCCTGGAACGCATCCAGCAGTTCTTCGCCGAACTTCAGTAAACCCGGGATCGCCCGCTTTTCCGATTCCCGATTTTCCATTCCCGATTCCCGGAGAAACTTATGAAAGCCCCCGTTCGAGTTGCCGTCACCGGTGCCGCTGGCCAGATCGGCTACGCGCTGCTGTTCCGCATCGCCGCCGGCGACATGCTGGGTCCCGACCAGCCGGTGATCCTGCACCTGCTGGAGATCACCCCGGCGCTGCCCGCGCTGCAGGGCGTGGTGATGGAGCTCAACGACTGCGCGTTCCCGACCCTCGCCGGCGTGGTGGCGACCGATGACGTCAACGTCGCCTTCAAGGACGTCGATTACGCGCTGCTGGTCGGCGCCCGTCCGCGCGGCCCGGGCATGGAGCGCAAGGACCTGCTGGAAGCCAACGGCGCGATCTTCGGCCCGCAGGGCAAGGCGCTGAACGACCACGCCAAGCGCGACGTGAGGGTGCTGGTGGTCGGCAACCCGGCCAACACCAACGCGCTGATCGCCCAGCAGAACGCGCCGGACCTCGATCCGAAATGCTTCACCGCGATGGTGCGCCTGGACCACAACCGCGCGTTGTCGCAGCTGGCCGAGAAGACCGGCAAGCACACCACCCAGATCAAGAAGGTCACCATCTGGGGCAACCACAGCTCGACCCAGTACCCGGACCTGCACCACGCCACCGTCGACGGCAAGCCGGCGCTCTCGCTGGTCGACCAGGCCTGGTACGAGAACGACTTCATCCCGACCGTGCAGCAGCGCGGCGCGGCGATCATCAAGGCCCGCGGTGCTTCCTCGGCCGCCTCGGCCGCCTCGGCCGCGATCGACCACATGCGCTCGTGGGCGCTGGGTACCGAAGAGGGCAACTGGGTGTCGATGGGCATCCCGTCGGACGGTTCCTACGGCATCGCGCCGGGGGTGATCTATGGCTATCCGGTCACCGTGAAGGATGGGAAGTACGCGATCGTGCAGGGCCTGGAAATCAACGATTTCTCGCGTGGCCGCATGGATGCCACCGACAAGGAACTGCGCGAGGAGCGCGGTGGCGTGGAGCATCTGTTCGCGAAGAAGTAAGGCCACCTCATGTGGTTTGAAAAGGGGCGGCCTTGGGCCGCCCTTTTTTTCTTCTGCCGGGACTCCCGCAAGCCTTGGCCCCTCACCCCAGCCCTCTCCCCGGAGGGAAGAGGGAGCAAAGTCTCGGGCAATCGGACATCCCGCAGTTGCCTGATCGGCCCCCTCTCCCCTCCGGGGAGAGGGTTGGGGTAAGGGCCACTCTCGCGGCAAGCGCTCCTCGTGCGAGTGCCTGGAAACGTCAGGACGCCGCGCGCATCGCCTCCCTGAGATAAGCCAGCAGCGCCTCATCCACCCACGTCCCGTTCATCAGATCCGGCTCCTTCATGTTCGCCTCGCGAATGCGCGCATGCGTGGCCGGATCATCGCCGGCGTAGGTGCGGAACATCGCCATCCAGCGCCGCGCCAGCGCCTGCACCTCGGGCGACGCGGGCGAAACCCCCGTATCCATCGCCTTGCGCAATTCGGCGATCAGCGACGGCCAGGCGTACATCTGCTCGCGGTAGTGCTCGCGCATGAACGCGAGTTCCTGCGGCTCCAGATAACGCGCATAGATCGCCAGCCGGGCCTCCACGATCGCCTGCTCGACGAACTGCTTCAGCGCCGGCGTGATTCCGGACAGCGCCACCATTCCTGGCTCGCTTTCGTGCATCGCGTTGAGCCGCAGCAGGAAATCCGGATTGCCCGCGGTATCCCGCTGCAGGGTCTGCATCCAGCGCAGCGCGAGTAGTTGGGCGTCGTGGTCTTCAGGTCGCGCGCCCCGGTCGACCGCTGCCTGCACCGCGGCCACCAGCGCCTGCCACTCGGCCTGCGCGTCGCGGTCGTGGTGCATCGGCAACTGCTTCAGTTCTTCCGGCGAAAAGTACTTCTCGTACATGGTCATCAGTTCCAGCGTGTCCAGCCAGTCGGCCAGGTCGGGGGACTGTCCGGCGGCGAGCTGTCCGCGCAGCGCGACCAGCCGCCCGCGCAGCCGGGTGGCCTGCGCGAGTTCCTGATCGAGCTGGGCGATCTGGCGGTCGATGACCTCGGCCAGCGGCTGCTCGGGTCCGGACAGGACGGTTCCGATGTCGGCCAGGGAAAGGCCGAGCTGGCGTAGTGCCTGGATACGGTGCAGGCGTTCCACGTTGGCGCGGTCGTAAAGGCGGTAACCGGCATCGGAGCGCAGCGAGGGCTTGAGCAGGCCGATGGCGTCGTAGTGGTGCAGCGTGCGGACGGTCAGTCCGCAGCGGCGGGCAAGCTCGCCGACGGTCAGCGGCATGGGCAGGGTCTCCTCGGTGCGTGCCGGCAGGTTCCGGCCTCACGTTACGTGAGGGTCAAGCCCCCGGACAGGGGGCAGGGCGGGCGGTGCGCTAAAATGGCGCTTTTCCCGCGGAGCCTTCCATGTCCCCCACCGCATCTCCCGGCGCCCGCTTCCGCGCCGCGCTGGCCGAAGAACAGCCCCTGCAGGTCATCGGCGCGATCAACGCCAACCATGCACTGCTGGCCAAACGCGCCGGCTATCGCGCGATCTACCTCTCCGGCGGCGGCGTCGCGGCCGGCTCGCTGGGGCTGCCGGATCTGGGCATCAACACGCTGGACGACGTGCTCACCGACGTGCGCCGCATCACCGACGTGTGCGACCTGCCGCTGATGGTGGACATCGACACCGGCTTCGGCCCGAGCGCGTTCAACATCGGGCGCACGGTCAAGAGCCTGATCAAGTTCGGCGCGGCCGCCTGCCACATCGAGGACCAGGTCGGCGCCAAGCGTTGCGGCCATCGCCCGGGCAAGGAAATCGTCAGCACCGGCGAGATGGCCGACCGCGTCAAGGCCGCTGCCGACGCCAAGACCGATCCGGACTTCTTCCTGATTGCCCGCACCGACGCCATCGCGGTGGACGGCGTCGATGCCGCCATCGAGCGCGCCATCAAGTGTGTGGAAGCGGGCGCCGACGGCATCTTCGCCGAGGCCGCCTACGACTTGCCGACCTACCGCCGCTTCGTCGACGCGGTAAAAGTGCCGGTCCTGGCCAACATCACCGAGTTCGGCAAGACGCCGCTGTTCAGCGTGGACGAACTGCGCACCGCGGGCGTGGGCATCGTGCTCTATCCGCTGTCCGCCTTCCGCGCCATGAACAAAGCGGCCGAGAACGTGTACGAGTCGATCCGCCGCGACGGCCACCAGCGCAACGTGATCGACCAGATGCAGACGCGCGAAGAACTGTACGAGCGCATCGGCTACCACGATTACGAGCAGAAGCTCGACGCGCTGTTCGCGAAGAAAGGCTGAAAACCACCCCCGCCTTCGCAGGAGCCCGCTTGCGGGCGACACCCTTGCTTGACCGGCTAGGGGCGCATCGCCCGCAAGCGGGCTCCTGCGAAAACAAGACACGGAACACCACCTGCACCTCAGGAGACACCCGATGACCGAGCAAGTCCTCCCCAAGGCCAAGAAATCCGTCGCGCTGTCCGGCGTCGCGGCCGGCAACACCGCGCTGTGCACGGTCGGCCGCAGCGGCAACGACCTGCACTACCGCGGTTACGACATCCACGACCTGGCCGCCAAGGGCTGCTTCGAGGAAGTGGCCTACCTGCTGGTGTACGGCACGCTGCCCAACTGGACCGAGCTGCAGAACTACAAGGCCAGGCTCAAGCGCCTGCGTGGCCTGCCGGCGCCGGTCAAGGGTGCGCTGGAGCTGCTGCCCGCCGCGACCCACCCGATGGACGTGCTGCGCACCGGTTGTTCGGTGCTGGGCACCGTGCTGCCGGAGAAGGAGGACCACAACCTTACCGGCGCGCGTGACATCGCCGACCGCCTGATGGCGAGCTTCGGCTCGATGCTGCTGTACTGGTACCACTTCAGCCACAACGGCAAGCGCGTGGAGACGCAGACCGACGACGACTCGATCGCCGCGCACTTCCTGCACGTGCTGCACGGCAAGGCACCGAGCGAACTGCACGCGCAGGCGCTGGACAAGTCGCTGGTGCTCTACGCCGAGCACGAGTTCAATGCCTCGACCTTCACCGCGCGCGTGATCGCCGGCACCGGCTCGGACATGTATTCGGCCATCACCGGCGCGATCGGCGCGCTGCGCGGTCCCAAGCACGGCGGCGCCAACGAGGTGGCGATGGAGATCATCGCCCGCTACCGCGACGCCGACCAGGCTGAAGCGGACATCCGCGCACGCGTGGAGAAGAAGGAAATCATCATCGGCTTCGGCCATCCGGTGTACACCGTGTCCGATCCGCGCAACGAGATCATCAAGGAAATCTCGCGCAAGCTCTGCACCGAGGGCGGCAACCCGACGCTGTTCGACGTGTCCGAGCGCATCGAGAAGCTGATGTGGGACCTCAAGAAGATGTTCCCCAACCTCGATTGGTACTCGGCCAGCGCCTACCACATGATGGGCGTGCCGACCGCGATGTTCACGCCGCTGTTCGTCATCGCGCGCACCTCCGGTTGGAGCGCACACGTGATCGAGCAGCGTCAGGACGGCAAGATCATCCGCCCGAGCGCGAACTACACCGGGCCGGAAGACCAGACGTACGTGCCGATCGAAAAGCGCTGACGCCTGCCTGGGAGCCCTCTCCCCATCGGGGAGAGGGTTTGGGTGAGGTGCCGGGTGCGCGGGAATGTCGCGGGAACGAAGCGCCTTGGCCGTACCCGAAGGGGACGATCCACACCACATCACCGCTGCACCATCCACGGCCTGTCGACGGGGGCGCTGGCTACCATGGCCCGAGATCCCCGGAGAGAGCCCAGCATGCGACATCCCGCAAAGCATCCCTCGCGGCCCGCGCTCGGCGCAGGCCTTGTCCTGGTTCCGCTCGTCCTCGCGAGCACCACCGCCATGGCGCAGGACGCGTCCATCCTCGACCGTGCCAGTGTGCGGTTGGGCGGTTACTACGCCAGCGTGGACACGGACGTCCGGATGGCCGATCCGAGCGACACGCTCAGCGGCACCATCAACCTCGAAGACGACCTGGGCTTCGACAAGAACAAGACCGTGCCGCGCGTGCGCGCCGACTTCCTGTTCGGCGAGCATCAGGGCCTGGCGCTGGACTACTACAGCATCGACCGCGCCAGCCATCAGACGCTTGCACGCGACATCAGCTACGACGGTGTGGATTACAGCGCCAACGCCGACGTGCGCGCCAAACTGGATTTCGACTTCGGCAGCGTCGCCTGGCGCTGGTGGTTCGGCGAGGGTAACGATGCCTACGGCGTTGGCCTGGGCGCGGGCTGGTACCGCGTGAAGACCGAACTGGTGGGTGAGGGTGCCTACGACCTGGGGCAGGGAGGCGAGCAAACGGTATCGGTCGCCACGGGCAGCAACGACAGCGCCTGGGCGCCCATGCTGCAGCTGGGCTGGCGACACCTGTACAACGACCAGTGGCGCATGTACCTGGACGCCTCGGGCGTGCGCAAGAACGGCGGCCGCATCAGCGGGCATATCTACAACGCCGCGTTGGGCCTGGAATGGCTGCCGCTGGAGAACCTCGGCTTCGGGCTGGAATACGGTTACAGCCAGATCAAGCTGCACTGGAACCGCAGTGCCTACGACGCCGACCTCGACATGACGCTCAGCGGGCCATCCGCTTTCGTCAAGCTGCGCTGGTAAGGCAGGGCCGCGACCGGGTGCGGTCGCGGCCCTTCGTGTCAGCCGGCCCTGGCGCGGCGGCGCTGAACCAGCCAGCCGCCGCCACAGATCAGCGCGATCAACAGGAAGTCCAGCATGTAGCCATACCAGGGGTGGGCGTCGAACCACGCGCGTAGCAGGTGGTCGTGCGCGATCATGCGGCCCGCCGTCCAGGCAATTGCGCCAGCGCCGATGTAGACAATCGCCGGGAAGCGCTCGATGAGCTTGAGGATGAGCGTCGAGCCCCACACCACCAGCGGCACGCTGATGAGCAGGCCCAGCACGACCAGACCCAGGTGGCCCTTGGACGCACCGGCGATCGCCAGTACGTTGTCCAGGCCCATCAGGGCGTCGGCCACCACGATCGTTCGCAGCGCGGCCCAGAAGCTGTCGGCTGCGCTTACCTCATGGCCGCCTTCCGCTTCCGGCTTGATCAGCTTCCACGCAATCGGCAACAGCAGCAGGCCGCCGGCAAGCATGAGGCCGGGCAACTTGAGCAGATAGACCACGACCGCGGTCAATGCCACGCGCACCGCCACCGCACCGAAGGTGCCCCAGAACACCGCTTTTCTCTGCAGGGCCTTGGGCAGGTTGCGCGCGGCCAGCGCGATCACGATCGCGTTGTCGCCGGCGAGCACGAGGTCGAGCAGGATGATGGCCAGGAGGCCGGAGACGAAATCGGTACCGCTGATGTCCATGCAGAACTCCCGCGCGTGACTCATGGCGATGGCGGCGGACACGCGCAGAGGCCCGACACCACCGCAAAAGTCTCGTTCGCGAGGGACCTCGCCGGCGTGACCGGGACGCGAAGGCGTCCGTGATGACGATCACCGCACGGCACCGCACGAAAACCGCGGCGCCGGAACTACTCCCCTTTGGGTGTGCGGCGATTGTCGAGGGCGACGCCCGCGGCGGTCAAGCAGAAAGCTGTAGGAGCGCACCCGTGCGCGACTGCCGTCTCCAGACAGCCGCACATGGCGGTCGCGCACGGGTGCACTCTTGCAGACAGAGGAGGCGGCCACGCGGCCGGCCGGATACAATGGCGGTTTTTCCTCCCGCGAGAAGCCCTCCATGAGTGCCCACGACATCCGCTCCGCCGTTCGCCCCGATCCCGACCAGCCGATGGTCGACATCGCCAACTACGTGGCCGACTACCGGATCGAGTCCAAGGAGGCCTTCGACACCGCCCGTTACATGCTGCTGGACTCGCTGGGCACCGCCATGCTGGCAATGAAGTTCCCCGAGTGCGTCAAGCACCTGGGCCCCATGGTGCCGGGCGCCACGCTGCCGGGCGGCACCCGCGTGCCGGGCACCAGCCACGAGCTCGATCCGGTGCAGGGCGCCTTCGCGATCGGCACGCAGATCCGCTGGCTGGACTTCAACGACACCTGGCTGGCGGCCGAGTGGGGCCACCCGTCGGACAACCTGGGCGCGATCCTGTCGGTCGCCGATTACCTCAGCCGCAAGGCCGAACGCGAGGGTGGCCAGCCATTCACCGTGCGCGACGTGCTCGGCTACGCCATCAAGGCACACGAGATCCAGGGCTGCTACGCGCTGAAGAACAGCTACAACCGCGTCGGCCAGGACCACGTGATCCTGGTGCGCCTGGCATCCACCGCCGTGTCCACGGCGATGCTCGGCGGCTCCAAGGAGCAGATCACCACCGCCGTGTCGCACAGCTGGATCGACAACGGCGCGCTGCGCACCTATCGCCACGCGCCGAACACCGGGCCGCGCAAGAGCTGGGCTGCGGGCGATGCCTGCCGTCGCGCCGTGACCCACGCGATCAATGCGGTCTATCGCGGCGTGGTCGGTTATCCGTCGGCGCTCAGTGCGAAGACCTGGGGTTATTACGACGTTGCCTTCAAGGGCAACGCGTTCGAGTTCGAGCGGCCCTTCGGCAGCTACGTGATGGAGAACGTGCTGTTCAAGATCAGCTTCCCGGCCGAATTCCATGCGCAGACGGCCGTGGAGTGCGCCATGCAGCTGCACGCGCAGGTCGCCGGCAAGCTCGACCAGATCGAGAAGATCGTGATCGAGACGCAGGAAGCGGGCGTGCGCATCATCGACAAGACCGGCCCGCTGGCCAATTACGCCGATCGCGACCACTGCATCCAGTACATGGTGGCGGTACCGCTGATCTTCGGCCGTCTCACTGCCGAGGACTACAACGACGAGGTCGCGTCCGACCCGCGCATCGACGCGCTGCGCGGCAAGATGGAAGTGCGCGAGAACCCGCAGTTCACCAAGGATTATTTCGACCCAGACAAGCGTTACATCGGCAATTCGGTACAGGTGTTCTTCAAGGACGGCTCGTCCACCGAGAAGGTGTCGATCGATTTCCCGATCGGCCACCGCAAGCGCCGCCCAGAAGGTATCCCCGTGCTGCTGAAGAAGTTCGAGGCGGCGCTGCGCGGGCACCTGCCTGCGCATCGGGTCAAGGCCATTCTGGAGGCGACCGCCGATCCGGCGGCGCTGGATGCCATGCCGATCCAGCATTTCCTCGCGCTTTTCACGCTTTAACCACAATTAGCCCCGCAATAGCTATTGCGGTGCGATGAAAGCAGGCTGGCGCCTGTAATGCACACACCCCCGAAAACCCGGTCCCAGTGGCCGGGTTTTCGCGTATTCACGCCAGTTCCACGCCATTCGGGTGGCAATGGATGCGGAGGCTTTGCTGAACAACGCCTCACCGGGGAACCCGCGCCGTTGTGAGAACGGCTTAACGGTTTTGCTACACTCGTGCCGCTTGCCCGTAGGGACATAAAGCGAGGGGGCGGCTCAAGCTTCCGGAAGTCAAAGTGAGTTTGACGCGCGGTCCGTATGAGGTGAAACGGCTGCGAAAACCAATAAATGAAGGAGACACCTGATGAAACGTAAGGGCTTGTATTTCCTTATTGCCTTGGCCCTGGGCGGCGTAGGTGCCGTTCACGCGCAGGACAATACCGCTGACACCGCGGCCGACACCGCGCCGATGAGTACCACCGGCGATTATGACGGCCGTTGGTATATCGCCCCGACCTTTGGCGGTTACTACAACGACACCGATCGCAACACCAACAGCCGCCAGTTCTATTACGGGCTGGGCGTCGGTCGTTTCATCGCTCCGAACGCTTCGATCGACCTCTTCATCGATCGCACCAACCGCGATCGCGATACCGCGGTGGGCGGCAGCAACTGGTCGAACACCAACTACGGTGTGGCCGCGCGTTTCTACGCCGGCGACTGGAACGCCTGGCGTCCGTACGTGCTCGCTGGCGTGATGGGCAGCTACCACAAGAATCCGGCCGAGCACGGCTGGGCGCCGGCGGCCGAACTGGGCGTGGGCGTGTCCAAGACCGTCGCGGAAAGCTCGGACATCCGTATCGAGACCGGCTACCGCTACGACTGGGACGACAAGAGCCAGCCGACGGAAGACGGCTACGGCGACTGGTTCCTGGGCTTCAGCATCGTCTCGCGCTTTGGCGAGCCGGCGGCTGCGCCGGAGCCGGCAGCTGCTCCGCCGCCGCCCCCGCCGGCCAATGACTGCTCCACGCAGGACAGCGACAACGACGGCGTGAACGACTGCGAAGACAAGTGCCCGGCTACCGCCGCCGGCACCATCGTCGGTCCGGACGGTTGCCCGCAGAAGGTCGTGATCGACCTGCGTGGCGTCAACTTCAAGTTCGACCGTCCGTCGAAGGGCGAGATGGACATCAGCAAGGCGCTGGCCGAGCCGACCTCCGACTCGCTGGCCATCCTCGACCAGGCCGTCGACACCCTGCAGCGCTACCCGCAGGTGCACGTGACCGTCGCCGGCTACACCGACTCGGTCGGTACCGACGCCTACAACCAGGCGCTGTCGGAGCGTCGTGCGAAGATCGTGTACGACTACCTGACCGCCCACGGCATCGATGCCAGCCGTCTGGAAGGCCCGATCGGCCACGGCGAAGCCGATCCGATCGACACCAACGACACCAACGAAGGCCGCGCGCGCAACCGCCGCACGGAGCTGCAGGTCCAGCAGTAACCGGAACTGCAACGCAACAGGAAAAGCCCGGCGCAAGCCGGGCTTTTCTTTTGTATCGCGCTTGAGACATCAACCGCAGGCTGGGCTCCCGCCCAACCGAAGGTTTCGAAGGAAGAGGCCGGGGCGTCGGCTGAAGCCCGCGCCGCAAACGCTCAGCCGCGCCGGCTGAAACGGTAATGGCCCACCAGCCACTCGTTGCCGTTGTCGTAGCCGAACAGCTCCGCGCAGGCCATCCAGAACATGCGCCAGCGCTGGTGCCAAAGCGGCGCGGCCGCCTTCCCATAGGCCTCGGCCAGCACGCGCAGGACCTGCCCGTGGTTGGCATCCTGGCGATCCAGCCAGGCGTTCGCGGTGCGCTGGTAGTGGGTGCCGGGAAGGCGCCACTGGTGCTCGAGGGCAAGGTGATCCTGGAAATGCAGGAACGTGTCGGCCGCGGGCATCAATCCGCCGGTAAAAAAGTGCCGCCCCATCCAGTTGTCGCCGCCGGCGGTCTCGAACGGGTACATCAGTTCGCGATGGCAGAAGATGTGCACGAACAGCTTGCCGTCAGGCCGCAGCCATTGCGCGATCCGCTCGAACAGGCGGTGGTAATTGCGCACGTGTTCGAACATCTCGACCGACACGACTCGATCGAAGGTCGCAGCGTCGAATGCCAGTCGGTTGACGTCGCAGGTAACCACCGTCACGTTGTGCAGCCCGCGCTCGCGGCAGCGCGCCTGGATGTGTTCGCGTTGCAGGCGCGAGTTGGACACGGCAGTGATGCGTGAGCCGGGATAGCGTTCGGCCATCCACAACGTCAGCGAGCCCCAGCCGCAGCCCAGCTCCAGGATGTCCTGCCCGTCGGCCAGCTGCGCGCGGCCGCCATAGAGCCCGAGCATCGCCTCTTCGGCCTGCTCAAGGCTTTCGGTGCCGAGCGGGTAGTAGCAGCTCGAGTACTTCAGCCGCGGACCGAGGCAGAGCTGGAAGAAAGGGGGCGGCAGTTCGTAGTGCTGGGCGTTGGCCGCGTCCGTGTGCAGTGCCAGCGGGCTGTGGCGCAATTCGTCCAGCAGGGCGCGGAAGCGTTCCCAGCTCGCCTCGGTGCCGCCCTGTCGCTCCTCCCGAAGCCGCTGCGCGCACAGGCGCCGGATGCCCAGCCGCAGCACGGCATCGGGAACCAGCCCGCGCTCGGCGAGATGGATCAGGCCGCGCTCGGGAACGGCAGCGGCGGGAGTGTCGAGCGCGAGGCTCTCGGTCATGGCGAAGGATCCTTGGGAAACCAGGGGAAGAAGGGGCTGGTGCGGCGCTGGTAGTCGCGGTAGTCCTCGCCGCGGCTGCGCAGCGCCTGTGCCTCGGTGAACGGAATGCCGGTGATCCAGTACAGCGAGGCCAGCATCAGCACCGGCCCCAGCAGCGCCAGCCACCACAGCGGCGAACCCACCGACAGAAGCAGGTACGCGAACCACTGCAGCCATTCGAAGAAATAGTTGGGGTGGCGCGAGTAGCGCCACAGGCCCTGACGGCAGGTGAGGCCGTGGTTCGCCGGGTCGGCGCGGAAGCGTGCGAGCTGGCGGTCGGCCAGGCTCTCGCCGATCATGGCCACCAGCCACACCGCGACGGCGGCCCCGTCCCAGCCCGACCACGGAGCGCGGTTGGCGGCCACCGCCAGGAACGGCAGCGAGAACAGGGCTACCAGCAGCGCCTGTGCCTGGAAGAACAGCAAGAATTTCCGCTGGTCGTCGTGCCAGTGCCGGCGCAGATGGCGATAGCGGCCATCTTCCGCTTCGCCCAGGATGCGCAGGCCCAGGTGCAATCCCAGGCGCGCCGCCCACAGGCTGCCGAGCAACGCCAAGGCCAGGCGGCGGTCCGGCAGTCCTTCGCCCATCGCGGCGTAGTAGAGCGCGCTGCCGCCCATGCCCGCCGTCCAGATCGCGTCGACGATGCCTGCGTTGCGCGTGCGTCGCTGGACCAGCCAGCCAAGACCCATCGCGATGGCGCTCGCCGCCCAGACCCAGCCAGGCGGGTGCAAGAGTTCAGCCGTGGACATGTTTTGCCTGCGGACGTGGTTGGGCTTCAATGAGCATCGCCAGGCGTACGAGCAACGGCAGGATGAGTGCCCAGCCCAGCGCCAGTGCGCCGATGGCCGCCACCGGGCCCTGCGGGAAGCTGACCGCCCGCCAGCCGCGGGCCGCGGCGAAGTAGGCCAGCGGCGCGCCGACGGCACCGAACACCATCGCCAGCAGCCAGCGCCCCTGCAGGAAGCGCAGGCTGTGCCGCAGCGTCAGCGCGAAGGCCGCCCAAAGGGCGATGATCCACGGCGGCGCGGCATGGGCGGTAGGGAAGGGCGATGCGTAGGCAATGGTGCCGGTCGCTGCATAGAGCGAATCGAGCGCCGTGCCCGCGCCCGCGGCGGCCAGCAGCAGCCACGCGTCCAGCCGCCCGTCGCGCCCGCGCAGATGGATCAGCGCGAACGGGAGCAGCACCAGCGGGCCGAGCCAGGCCCGCTGGTGCGAGGCGCCCCAGACCGCGGCCATCCAGACCGCCTGGTAGCCGATGGCGTTGAGCCAGGGGTTCATCGCGGCCCCAGGTCCGGCAGGTAGGACTCGCGCCGGCAGCCGGGCCGGGTGAGCAGCATCTGCACGTCGCCGATGGAGCGCTCGCGGAACCCGCCCTCGCAGTAGGCCAGGTAGAACTCCCACATGCGCACGAAGCGTTCGTCGTAACCGGCCGCCAGCACGTGGTCGCGCTTGGCCAGGAAGCGCTTGCGCCAGTGCTTGAGCGTCAGCGCGTAACTTGGCCCTATGTCTTCCAGGTGGAACAGGCGCAGGTCACTCGCCTGTCGTGCGGCCTCGAGCATGGCGCTGACCGCGGGAATGAAACTGCCCGGGAAAATGTAGCGCTTGATGTAATCGACTGACTTCAATGCCCTCGCGTAGCGATGGTCTTCGATCGTGATGGCCTGGATGAGCGCCTGCCCGTCGTCCTTCAGCAGTCGCGTGATGGTGGCGAAGTACGTCGGCATGTAGGCCGCACCGATCGCCTCGATCATTTCGATTGAAACCACCTTGTCGTACCGGCCGCGCAGTTCGCGGTAGTCCTGCAGCAGCACGGTGACCCGGTCGCCCAGCCCGGCAGCCTGCACGCGCTCGCAGGCCAGGTCGTACTGTTCCTGCGAGATCGTGGTGGTGGTGACGCGGCAGCCATGCTGGGTGGCCGCGTGCAGCGCGAAGCCGCCCCAGCCGCTGCCGATTTCCAGCACGTGATCATCGGGACCGAGCGCGAGCTTGTCGCAGATACGCTGGAGCTTGCGCAGTGAGGCGACCTCGAGCGGCTCATCCTCGTGCGCGAAGATCGCCGACGAATACATTAGGTCGTCTGAGAGGAAAAGGTCGAACAGCGTGTTGCCCAGGTCGTAGTGCGCGGCGATGTTGCGCCGGCTGCCCTGCCTGGTGTTGCGGTTGAGCGCGTGCCAGGCCCTGAGCGCCCAGCCACCCAGGCGCGCCACGCCGGTTTCCATGCCGTCGAGCAGGTCACGGTTGCGCACCATGACGCGGATCAGCGCCACGAGATCGTCGCAGCGCCACAGGCCCTCCATGTAGGCCTCGCCGGCCCCCACGCTTCCGTTGGCGGCGACCAGGCGATAGAAGCGCGGATCGTCCACGTGGACCTGCACGCGAAGCGGGACTTCGCCATCGGCATGCCGCCCCAGTTCCACGCGGCCGAGTGCATCGACGATCACGACGCGCGCGCCTTGCAGTTGCGCCATCTGTCCCAGCAGACGCGAACGCAGCGCGCGGTCGAATCGGCCATACCCGACGGGCGCGGACGGACGAGGCAGCTTCGCGACCGGGGCCACGTCCGCGTAGCGGGGCGGATCGACGACGCCATCGACGGTGCGCTGTTCGGACGAATTCAGTTCCAGATCCATGTCAGGTCCCGTGGTGGCGTGGATGGTCGTAAACCGGGTTGCGCTTGAGCCAGAGCCTCAGCGCCTCCCAGTGGATGGCGGCGACGACCTTCAGGGTCATCAGCGGGAAGCGCCACAGCACGCGTGCCAGCTGCGTGCCGTCGAAGGGACGGCGCTGGAGCACGAGCGTGGCGTCGAAGTCGCGGCCGCCGTCGCGCAGCACGTTCATGTGCACCCGCAGGACTTCAGCCGGCTCGGAGAAGCGCCAGTCGTAGCCGCGCGCCATCGGCATGAACGGGGATACGTGGAAGGTCTTGGCGAAGCGCCATGCGCATACGCGGCCGTGCCGTTCGGCCTCGGCCAGTGGCAGCACGTAGGCGTGGCGTTCTTTCCAAGGCGTGTTGGTGATCTCGGCGAGGATCGCCTCGAGCGTGTGGCCATCGGCGCCGTAACAGTAGTAGAAGCTCACCGGGTTGAAGCAGTGACCGGCGTAGCGCAGATGCGTGAGCAGGCGGATGGGCCCCTCGGGGCGCCGGCCGGTGTGTTCGGCCACGCGTCGGCGCACCGCCTCGTCGAGCGGCAGCTCGACGGGGCCGAGGTAATCGCTGCGGCGGAACTGGGCCAGGTTGGTACGACCGTACGACCACAGCCAGCGGCCCTGGAACAATCGGGGCAACTCGCCCAGGTCCAGGTAAAGCAGCGCGATGCGATAGCGGAACGCATGCGGCCGCGGCGCGTGGCGCCGATGGCGCACCCAGCCCTCGTAGATCGCACTGGCCAGGGGCGCGCCCATTACCAGCGCACCCCCAGCGCTTCGGCTACGGCCACTGCACTGCGCATGCCGTCTTCGTGGAAGCCCCAACCCCAGTAGGCGCCCGCGTACCACAGTCGGTCGGTGCCTTGGATGTCCGCCTTGCGCCGCTGCGCCGCGACTGAGGCGTGGGTGTATTCGGGGTGCGCGTAGCTCAGTCGGCGCAGGACTTTCGCCGGGTCGATACGGTCGGTGCAGTTGAGCGACACGCAGAACGTCTGGGGGGCACGGATGGACTGCAGCAGGTTCATGCAGTAAGTGACCGTGCACGCGTCGTCGCGGTCGCGCGGCACCAGCGCGTTCCAGGCCGACCACGCGCTGCGCCGCCGTGGCAGCAGGCGCGTATCGGTGTGCAGCACCGTATCGTTGGAGCGGTAGGTGATCGCGCCCAGCAGCTCGCGTTCGGCCGGGCTTGGCTGGGCCAGCAGGGCGAGGGCCTGGTCGCTGTGGCAGGCCAGCACGGCCTGGTCGAAGCGCTCGGATCCGGCGAGGCTCTGCACCTCCACGCCACCGACCGCCGGCCGATGCACGGCCAGCACGGGGCAGGCCAGGCGCTCGCGAACCTGCCAGCGCGAGCGTAGTGTGTCGACGTAGCGGCGCGAACCGCCGCTGACCACGCGCCACTGCGGCCGGCCTTCCACCTGCAGCATCTGGTGGTTGGCCATGAAGGTGACCAGGTACTTGGCAGGGAAGGCGAGGATCTGCCGCGAAGGCGAGGACCACAGCGCTGAGGCCATCGGCACCAGATGGTCGTCGCGGAACATCGCCCCGTAGCCATGGGCGTCGAGATAGTCGCCCAGCGTCGGGCCCTCGCCGTCCTGCTCCAGTAGCGCGGGCGCCTCGCGATAGAAACGGACGATGTCGCGCACCATGCCGTGGAAGCGTGGCGACACCAGGTTGCGTCGCTGGCAGAACAGCGTGCGCAGCGACGCGGCACCGTACTCGAGCCCGCTGCGCTCGTCATGCACCGCGAAGCTCATCGTGGTCGGCTGCGTGAGCACTTCCAGTTCGTCGAACAGGCGGCTCAACAGCGGGTAATGCGTCCGGTTGAAGACGATGAAGCCGGTATCCACCGCGTAGTTGCGCCCGCCCAGCGTGACGTCGTGCGTGTGGGTGTGCCCGCCGATATAGGCGTTGGCCTCGTACAGCGTGACCTCGTGCCGGCGCGAAAGCAGCCACGCACTGGCCATGCCGGCGATGCCCGATCCGATGACTGCAATGCGCATGGTTCAACCACCGCCGCGCTTGAAACCAGCGGGAACGGCCTTGAGCTCGCGCACGACGCCGAACAGCGCAAGCAACCGGAGCAGATAGAAAGTCAGGTCCACCTCCCACCAGCGAAAGCCCTGCCGCGCCGACCCGGGGAAGAAGTGGTGGTTGTTGTGCCAGCCCTCGCCGAAGGTGAGCAGCGCCAGCAGCCAGTTGTTGCGGCTGTTGTCGCGCGTGACGAAACGCCGGCTGCCGAAGCGGTGAGCCAGGGAGTTGATCGTCACGGTGACGTGGAACAGCACGATGGTCGAGACAAAGAAACCCCACACCAGCAGTTGCGGGCCGTCCGTCCCCAGTTCCGGGTGGGCCGTACGCAGCCAGGCACCGAGCAGGTACAGGCCCACCGCCAGCGCCACCGGCACCAGCAGGTCGAAGCGGTCGAGCAGGCGCAGCTCGGGAAAGCGCGCGAGGTCAGGAATGACTTTCCAGTCCGTGCGAAAACCGTTGCGGCTCAGGAACCAGCCGACGTGGCTGCGGAAGAAACCGTGCTGGACCGGCGAGTGCACATCGGCCGGGGTGTCGGCGTGGCGATGATGGTTGCGGTGGTGCGCGGCCCACCACAGTGGACCGCGCTGGACCGCGCTTGCACCGATCACGGCGAACACGAACTGCACGCCACGCGAGGCGCGGAAGGCATGGTGGGAGAAATAGCGGTGGTAGAACGCGGTCACCGCGAACATCCGTATGGCGTAGAGCGCCAGCGCTACCCAGAACGCGAACCAGGAGAAACCTACCCACACCACGCCGACGCAGGCCACGTGCATGCCGATGAAGGGCAACACGCGGGCCCAGTCGATGCGGTCGTCATCGGCCGCCTCGACGGCACGGGTATCGAACCAGCGCAGCAGGCCGGTCGCCAGGCGTCGGGTGAATCCGGGAACAGCTTCGGCGGTGTCGTTCATGGGTGGCCCTGTCGATGCGTCTTGCCCATGTGAATACGGACGAGCCGCGCAGGCGGATGCACCAAACCGCTTGCCGGTTTTCCGGCCCGGTCGATACGCTTCCACGATGCCCGCGCCCCACCGCCCTTCGTCTGCTTCCGCTCCCACCGGTCCCCGTTATGGATTGGCGCGGGTCCTGTCCAAACGCGGCGTGTGCTCGCGCAGCCAGGCGGAGCAGTGGATACGCGCCGGCCGGGTGGCGGTGGGCGGTCGCGTGGTGCGCGACCCGGAGCATCCGACGGCGCCGGGGCAGGGCGGCATTACTGTAGATGGCCAGCCGATCGGCCAGGCCGCGCCGGTGTACGTGATGTTCAACAAGCCGCGCGGCCTGGTAGTCAGCGCGTCGGACGAGCGAGGCCGCGCCACGGTCTACGATGCGTTGGCCCAGGCCGGCCTACCGTGGCTGGGCGCGGTCGGACGGCTGGACAAGGCCAGCGAGGGCCTGCTGTTGTTGAGCAACGACACCGCCTGGGCGGCGGGCATCACCGACCCGGCGACCCACCAGGAGAAGACCTACCACGTACAGGTCGGCTGCGTGCCCGATGCGGCACTGCTGGCACGCCTTGGCGAGGGCGTGGTCGACCACGGCGAACGGCTGGCCGCGCTACGGGCCGCCCTGCTGCGTGCGGGCGAGAAGAACGCCTGGCTGGAAATCGTGCTGGACGAGGGACGCAACCGGCACATCCGCCGCCTGCTGGAGGCCCACGGCATCGGCGTGCTGCGGCTGGTACGCGTGGCCATCGGCCGGCTCACGCTCGGCGACCTGCCGAAAGGTCAGTGGCGTCACCTGGCCGTGGAAGAAGTCCAGGCGCTGCGCGTGAGAACCCGAGCCACTGGCGGCCGGATCTGAGCCCTCTCCACTGCGGGGAGAGGGCTCCGAAAGATCAGATCACGGCGAGCTGCTTGCCGATCTTGGTGAACGCCGCGATCGCCCGGTCCAGGTGCTCGCGCGTGTGCGCCGCACTCATCTGCGTGCGGATGCGGGCCTGGCCCTGCGGCACCACCGGGTAGAAGAAGCCGGTGACGTAGATGCCTTCTTCCAGCAGCGCCGCCGCCATCGCCTGCGCCTTGGGCGCGTCGTAGATCATCACCGGCACGATCGGGTGCACGCCTGGCTTGATGTCGAAACCGGCCTCGGTCATCGCCTTGCGGAAGTAGGCGGTGTTCTCCTGCACGCGCGTGCGCAGCTCGCCGGCGGACACCAGCATGTCGAAGACCTTGATTGCGGCGGCGACCACGTGCGGCGGCAGCGAGTTGGAGAACAGATACGGGCGCGAGCGCTGGCGCAGCAACTCGATGACTTCCTTCGGCCCGGTGGTGAAGCCGCCCAGGGCGCCGCCCAACGCCTTGCCCAGCGTGCCAGTGAAAATGTCGATCTGGTCCATCACCCCGTGCACCTCGGCCGAGCCGCGGCCGGTGGCGCCCAGGAAGCCCGTGGCATGGCACTCGTCGATGTGCACCATCGCGTTGTACTTCTTCGCCAGTGCGGTGATCTGGTCCAGCGGCGCGATGAAACCGTCCATCGAGAACGAACCGTCGGAAGTGATCAGCTTGGTGCGCGCCCCGGCGGCATCGGCGGCCTGCAGTTGCTTCTCGAGGTCCGCCATGTCGCAGTTGCCGTAGCGGAAGCGCTTGGCCTTGCACAGGCGGATGCCGTCGATGATCGAGGCATGGTTGAGCGCGTCGGAGATGATCGCGTCCTCCTCGCCCAGCAGCGGCTCGTAGAGGCCGCCGTTGGCGTCGAAGCAGGCGGCGTAGAGAATGGTATCCTCGGTGCCGAAGAACTCGGCGATCTTCGCTTCCAGCTGCTTGTGCAGGTCCTGTGTGCCGCAGATGAAGCGCACCGAGGCCATGCCGAAGCCGTGCGTGTCCAGCGCTTCCTTGGCCGCGGCGATCACGTCGGGGTGGTCGGCCAGGCCCAGGTAGTTGTTGGCGCAGAAGTTCAACACCTTGCGGCCATTGGCCAGCGTGATTTCCGAAGACTGCGGCGAAACGATGATGCGCTCGCCCTTGAACAGGCCCTGGTCTCGGATGGAGTCCAGTTCGGCGGCGTAGCGGTCGCGGGCGGTGTAGGTCACGGTGGTCTCCAGTCTCGGGGAGGGGCGGCAGAGCGCTCGTTTCAACGTCGCCGCGGCGTCATTCCCGCGAAAACGGGAATGAGGCCCGGTCAAAGGTGAGTCGGGTGGTCGGGCAGGCGGCCCAGGCTCAGGTCCAGGAGCAGACGACCTTGCCGCACTGGCCCGCATCCATTAGGTCGAAACCCTTCTGGAAATCGTCGATGGCGATCTGGTGGGTCAGCACCTTCTGCAGCGGGAAGCCGGTCAGCACCATCTGGGTCATCTTGTACCAGGTCTCGTACATGCGCCGGCCGTAGATGCCCTGTAGGGTGAGACCCTTGAAGATCACCTTGTCCCAGTCGATGCCTGCGCCGCGCGGCATGATGCCGAGCATGGCGACCTTGCCGCCGTGGTACATCACCTCGAGCATGTCGTTGAAGGCTCGCGGGTTGCCGCTCATTTCCAGGCCAACGTCGAAGCCTTCCATGTGCAGGTCCTTGACCACGTCCTTGAGCGACTGATTGGACACGTTGACCACGCGGGTCGCACCCATGTCGGCGGCGAGCTTGAGCCGGTAGTCGTTGACGTCGGTGACCACCACGTTGCGCGCGCCGACGTGCTTGGCGATGCCCGCGGCGATCACGCCGATCGGGCCGGCGCCGGTGATCAGCACGTCCTCGCCGATCAGGTCGAATTCCAGCGCGCAGTGCGCCGCGTTGCCGTAGGGGTCGAAGAAGGCGGCCAGTTCGCTCGGGATCTGGTCAGGGATCGGCCACAGGTTGGAGGCCGGCACCGCCACGTACTCGGCGAAGGCGCCGTTGCGGTTGACCCCGATGCCCACCGTGTTGGGGCACAGGTGCTGGCGACCAGCGCGGCAGTTGCGGCAATGGCCGCAGACGATGTGACCCTCAGCCGAGACGCGGTCGCCGACCTTGTAACCGGTCACCGCGCTGCCGAGCTCGGCGATGCGGCCGACGAACTCGTGGCCGATCGTCAGGCCCTGGGGAATCGTGCGCTGGGACCATTCGTCCCACTTGTAGATGTGCAGGTCGGTGCCGCAGATGGCGGTTTTCTCAACCTTGATCAACACCTCGTTGGGGCCGATCTGGGGAACCGGCACCTCTTCCATCCAGATGCCCTGTTCGGGCTTGCGCTTGACCAGGGCTTTCATCGTCTGCGGCATGGGACCACCATCGTCTGGCCCGCGTGGGCGGGCGGGGAAGCGGACGATTATAGGACCTTGCCGCGGGAGCGGCCGTGCACTCAGCCGAGGGCGCGCCAGACGATCGAGAAGATCAGGCTGATGAGAATGCAGACCGTCAGCCAGAAGCCGAAGTTGTCCTTGTCCCAGATCGGCTTGCGGCCCGGTGCCGGGGTTTGCCGTGTCGGGTGCGAAGGCTGGGGCTGGGCTGCCGGGCGGATGCGTGGTGCGGACGCGCCGGGTCGCAGCATGACGACGGCGTGCCCGCCGTCCTGGTCGTGTTCCGCATCGATTCGGTGCGCCATCGCGTGAATTCTATGTGGCTGTGCCGTACCCCGATGGTGAGCCCGTGCAAGGTCGCGGGCAAGTCGTGGCATAGGGCGGTAGGCCGATTATCACCCATGGCGTGATGGGTTTCACGTTGTTTTGACTTCGGACCGTCCCGGCCGCGAGGCCCCTGTGCCGACAGACCGGGTGTACCTCATCGAAATCCGTCAAGTTGCCGGATGAGGGATTTGTTCCCGTCCGGCGCCGACCCCGTAGCCGCCGCAAGGCGGCCGGTACAATGAGCCGATGCCTGCCGATGCCCGACCGCTTGCCGTTTTCCTGATGGGTCCGACCGCGTCGGGCAAGACGGCGCTGGCCTGCGCGCTGCGCGAACGCTTCGCGCTGGAACTGGTGAGCGTGGATTCGGCGCTGGTCTATCGCGGGCTGGATGTGGGCGCGGCAAAGCCCGATGCGGCCACGCTGGTCCGTCATCCCCATGCCTTGCTGGACCTGCGCGACCCGTCCGAGCCGTATTCGGCCGCCGACTTCCGCACCGACGCGCTCGCCGCCATGGCACGCATCCATGCCCAGGGTGGAGTTCCGCTGTTGGTAGGCGGCACCGGACTGTATTTCCGCGCCCTGCAGCGCGGCCTTTCGGCGCTGCCGGACGCGGCGCCAGACATCCGTGCGCGGCTTGCCGAAGAAGCGGCGACGCATGGCTGGCCCGCGCTTCACGCGCGGCTGGCGGCCCACGACCCCGCGGCGGCGGCGCGCATTGGCCCCAATGACGCGCAACGCCTCCAGCGCGCGCTCGAAGTGATCGAGCTGACGGGACGGCCGCTCTCCGAACAGCAGACCGGTGGCAGCGGCGAGCGCTTTCCCTGGCGCGTGCTCAAGCTGGCGCTCCTGCCTGCCGACCGCGGCCAGTTGCACGCGCGCATCGCACAGCGTTTTGACGCCATGCTGGCAGCCGGTTTTCTGGACGAAGTACGCGCCTTGCGTGCGCGCGGTGACCTCGACCCGGATCTGCCGGCGCTGCGCGCCGTCGGCTACCGCCAGGCATGGGAGCACCTGGATGGCGCCACCGATGCGGCCACCTTTCGCGACAGAGGCATTTTCGCCACCCGTCAGCTGGCCAAACGGCAGATCACCTGGCTGCGGGCGGAGCTTGACGCGCGCGCGCTGGACCCGGACCGGCCGTGCCTGCTCGACCTCGCGTGTGGTGCGTTGGATCTGTTCCTGTAGCGTCCGCTTGGTTCCTCGGAAGACGCGCTCGAGGGCGGGCCTCAGCCAGCACTTCGCCATTGCCCGTTCACCGGGTTCCGACGGAGCGGCCGGCGATGCCGCGACGCACGTCGTGGTTCCCGAGCTTCCGCCCGCCATTTAAAAGCGGTTAAGATCGCGGCGACTTGGGCCGGCCGCCACGCGCGCGTCTTTTCTCCGGCCCGCGAAGGTTCGCGAGGGGGTACAACAACATGTCCAAAGGGCAGTCTTTGCAGGATCCGTTTCTCAACGCACTTCGCCGTGAGCGCGTTCCAGTGGCCATCTATCTCGTCAACGGCATCAAGCTGCAGGGAACGATCGAGTCGTTCGACCAGTTCGTGGTGCTGCTGCGCAACCAGGTGAGCCAGATGGTCTACAAGCACGCCATCTCCACCGTCGTGCCCAGCCGCAACGTGCGCATGGGCAATGGCCACGAAGGCCACGTCGACAACCACGCGCCCGCCGAGGGCGAAGACTGAACCCACGGATGGTTCCACGCGCCGCTGGCGGGCTGTCTGGCCCGCCGGCGGCCAGGGCCCGTGGCGCCTTTGCCGACGGCTGCGCGCTGATGGGCATACAATGCCGGCCCCGCGCCGTCGCACCGTCGATGGCGCGAACCCGTTCCCACAGGCCACGCCAACCCAGTGTTCGATAGACAGAAGAAGGGCGAGCGCGCCGTGCTGGTCCTGCCGCACGCCCGCGGCGAGGGCGACGCCGCCCGCCGCGCGGAGGAATTCGCCGAGCTCGTGCGTTCGGCCGGTGCCGAGGTGCTCGCCAGCGTTTCCGCGCGTGTCGAAGATCCCAATCCCCGCTACTACATCGGTACCGGCAAGGCCGAAGAGGTGGCCGAGGCCGTGCGCGCGACCGAAGCCGACGTGGTGCTGGTCGATCACCTGCTCACGCCGGTGCAGGAACGCAACCTGGAAAAGCTGCTCGCCGTGCGCGTGGTCGACCGCGCCGGGCTGATCCTGGACATCTTCGCCCAGCGTGCGCGCTCGCACGAGGGCAAACTCGAAGTGGAGCTGGCGCAGCTCAAGCACCTGGCCACCCGCCTGGTGCGTGGCTGGACGCATCTTGAGCGCCAGCGCGGCGGTGCCATCGGCCTGCGCGGCCCCGGCGAAACCCAGTTGGAAACCGACCGCCGCCTGCTCGGCGAGCGCGTGAAGATGCTCACCAAACGCCTGGAGAAGGTGCAGGTGCAGCGCACCCAGCAGCGCCGTGCGCGCCTGCGCAACACGGTGCCGCGGGTGGCATTGGTCGGCTACACCAATGCCGGCAAGTCGACGCTTTTCAATGTATTGACTGAGGGCGAGGTGTTCGCGGCGAACCTGTTGTTCGCCACGCTCGATCCGACGGTGCACAAGATCGAGGATCTTTCCTGCGGGCCGGCCGTGCTCGCCGACACCGTCGGCTTCATCCGTGAGCTGCCGCACGACCTGGTCGCCGCCTTCCGCGCCACGCTGGCCGAAGCGCGCGATGCCGACCTGCTGCTGCACGTCAGCGATGCCGCCGACGAGGAACGCGTGCGCCTGCACCGGGTGGTCGACGGTGTGCTCGAGGAGATTGGCGCTGGTGACGTGCCGCAACTGCATGTCATGAACAAGATCGACATGCTGCGCGAAGGCGAGGAAGGGACGCGCGCGGGCACCGAGCCGCGGATCGTGCGCGATGGCGAGGGACGGCCGACCCAGGTCTGGCTCTCCGCCCGCACCGGCGAGGGGCTGGACCTGCTGCGCCAGGCGCTGGGCGAATTGCTCGGCGGCGAACGCGTGCAGACCGAACTGCAACTGCCGCTGTCGGCCGGTCGCCTGCACGCGCGCCTGCGCGCCGCCGGCGCCATCGCCGAAGAATCAGTGGACGAGCACGGGTGGCGCCTGCAGATCGATGCGCCGCGCAGCGTGATCGCGCCGCTGGGCGGCGGCCATCCGCAGGATGCGGCGTTGTTGCGGGGCGTGCTCGGGTCGCCCGACGTCCCCTGAGCGCTTCGGTCGCCGTCTCCTGCTAAGGAGATGCGGGTCGACCGGGGAAAGCTGGAGCCACGCCCCAATTCACCTCTGCTAGACTAACCGGCGTTTGTGCGGCGTTTGCTCCGCCCGCACCGAGATCGATCGCGGCGTGCCGCGGTTCACCCATCCCCGACCTCGACGCCGCGTTTCCATGACCCTGATTCCGCAATGCATTCACCGGCTCGTCCCGCCGGCCTGCCGCTTGTCCCAAGGAGACTGAAATGGCCTGGAACGAACCCGGCAACGGCCAGCGCGATCCCTGGAACAGCAAGCGCCCCGGCAGCAATGGCAACGGACTGGACGATGTTTTCCAGCGTCTGCGCGCCCGGTTGGGCAAGCACGGCGGCCCCGGCGGCATCATCACGATCGTGCTCGCGCTGGTGCTGGCCTGGCTGCTGTTGAGCAGCTACACGATCGTCGATGCCCGCCAGGCTGGCGTCGTGCTGCGTTTCGGCCAGTACAGCCGCACGCTGCCGCCCGGTTTCCATTTCAAGCTGCCGCAGCCGGTGGAGACCGTCACCAAGGTCGAAACCACCCGCGTGCGCTCGCTGCAGGACAGCGTGCGCATGCTGACCCGCGACGAGAACATCATCACCATCGACTTCACCGTGCAGTACCAAGTGAACGATGCGCGCGCCTATCTGTTCGCGGTGGACGACGTGGAAGACACCATCGCCGCCGCCTCGGAGGCCGCCGTGCGCTCGGTGATCGGCCGCAGCGACATGGACACGATCCTCTCCGGCGAGGGTGCCGCGCTGGTCGGCGAGGCCAGCCAGGCGCTGCAGAAGACCCTGGACAGCTACCACTGCGGCCTGCAGGTGACCGCCGTTAGCTTCCAGAACGTCGCGCCGCCGGCCGAGGTCAAGGACGCTTTCGACGACGTCAACAAGGCGCGCGAAGACAAGCAGAGCATCGAGAACAACGCACTGGCCTACGCCAACAAGGTGGTGCCGGTGGCGCGTGGTGACGCCTCCCGCATCGCCGCCGAAGCGGCCGGCTACAAGGCCGAGCGCATCGCCCGCGCGAAGGGCGATGCCGAGCGCTTCAGCCTGTTGCTGAAGGAATACAAGGCCGCTCCCGAAGTCACCCGCAAGCGCTTGTGGCTGGAAACGATGGAGCAGGTGATGGCCGGCAATCGCAAGGTCATCGACGGTTCCAACGGCCGCACCATCATCAACCTGCCGCCGGCCGCGTCGGCGAGCCCGGCCGCGGCCGCCATCACCACCGATGACGCCAGCGACAAGGGGAGCCAGCCATGAAGATCGTCTGGGCCGTGATCGTCGTCCTGCTGGTCCTGCTGGGCCTCAACAGCGCTTTCGTGGTGCGCGAGGGGCAGAGCGCGCTGCTGCTGCAGTTCGGCCGCATCGTGCAGACCGACTACCAGCCCGGCCTGCACTTCAAGGCGCCGCTGATCCAGCAGGTCATGCGTTTCGACAGCCGTATCCAGGGCCTGGACGCGCCGCCGGAGCGTTACTTCACCTCGGAAAAGAAGAGCGTCAACGTCGACTTCTACGTGAAGTGGCGTATCGCCGACAACGCCGCCTACTACCGCGCCACCAGCGGCGACGCCAACCAGGCGGCACAGCGGCTGAGCCCGGTCGTCAAGGACGCGCTGCGCTTCGAATTCAACTCGCGCAGCCTGCAGGACCTGATTGCCGGCGGCCGCAAGGACATCACCGAGCGCGTGCGCAAGCAGACCGATGCCGCCGCCCGCAAGAACCTGGGCATCGCCGTGGCCGACGTGCGCATCAAGCGCATCGACCTGCCGGAGGAAGTCAGCGAATCGGTCTACAAGCGCATGCGCGCCGAGCGCCTGCAACTGGCCAACGAACTGCGCTACACCGGCCAGGAACAGGCGGAAAAGATCCGCGCCGACGCCGACCGCCAGGGCCAGGTGCTGCGTGCCGACGCCGAGCGCGACGCGGCTGCCGTGCGTGGCCAGGGCGACGCGCAGGCGGCCGCGATCTATGCGGGCGCCTATGGCCAGGACCCGGAGTTCTTCGCGTTCTATCGAAGCCTTTCGGCGTACAAGACCGGTTTCGCCGATGGCCATGGCACGCTGGTGCTCAAGCCGGATTCCGAACTGCTGCGTTATTTCCAGGACAGCGCCAAGCGCTGAAAATCGATGCCGCACGAACTGTCCGTGGCACTGTGCCTGGTGCTGGTGCTCGAAGGCCTGATGCTGTTCGCTGCGCCGCGCCACTGGCAGTCGATGGTGCGCCAGGCGCTGGAGCTTTCGCCGCGCACGCTGCGCGTGTTCGGCGCGGTGGCGGTGGTGGCGGGGCTCGCCGTCCTGCAATTGGTGCGCTGAAGCTTTTCCTGTTTCCCACACTCACGGCTCCCGCGGGAGCACCCAACGAGCGAGAACTTTCATGGGCAAGTCAGTCGTCATCCTTGGAGCCCAGTGGGGCGACGAGGGCAAAGGCAAGATCGTCGACCTGCTGACCGAGCGGGTCAGTGCCGTGGCGCGCTTCCAGGGCGGCCACAATGCCGGCCACACGCTGGTGATCAAGGGCAAGAAGACGGTACTGCACCTGATCCCCTCGGGTATCCTGCGCGACGACGCGCTGTGCCTGATCGGCAATGGCGTGGTGCTTTCGCCGGCGGCGCTGATGGAAGAAATCGCCGAGCTCGAAGGCAACGGCGTGGACGTGCGCTCGCGCGTGAAGATCAGTCCGGCAACGCCGCTGATCATGCCCTACCACATCGCCGTGGATAAGGCGCGCGAGGCCGCCGCCGGCAAGGGCGCGATCGGCACCACCGGCCGCGGCATCGGCCCGGCCTACGAAGACAAGGTCGCGCGTCGCTCGATCCGCGTGGCGGACCTGATGTACCCGCACGAGCTGCCGGCGCAGATCAAGGCCGCGGTCGAGTACCACAACTTCATCCTTACCCAGTGGCTCAAGGCCGAGCCGGTCGACTACCAGAAGGTGCTCGACGACGCACTGGCCTGGGGCGAGTACATCCGTCCGATGGTCGACGACGTCGCCACCATCCTGCACGACGTGCGCGCCGAGGGCGGCAACATCCTGTACGAAGGTGCGCAGGGCGCGCTGCTGGACATCGACCACGGCACCTACCCGTACGTCACCTCGTCCAACACCACCGTTGGCGGCGCATTGGCCGGCACCGGCGTGGGCGCGGGCGACATCGACTACGTGCTGGGCATCTGCAAGGCCTACGCCACGCGCGTGGGCGGCGGCCCGTTCCCGACCGAGCTCGAGGACGAGATGGGCGAGCTGCTGCGCAAGAAGGGCAACGAGTACGGCGCCAGCACCGGCCGTCCGCGCCGCTGCGGCTGGATCGACCTGGTGGCGCTCAAGCGCGCGGTGCAGATCAACGGCATCAACGGCCTGGCGATCACCAAGCTGGACGTGCTGGACGGCCTGCCGTCGATCAAGGTCTGCGTCGCCTACGAATACCGCGGCAAGCGCCGCGAGCTGGCGCCGCTGGACGCCGACGGCTGGGCCGAGTGCAAGCCGGTCTACCTGGAGTTCCCCGGCTGGGAGGAATCCACCGCCGGCATCCGCGACTGGAACAAGCTGCCCGCCGCGGCTCGCGCCTACCTGCGCGCGGTCGAGGAGCTGTCCGGCTGCCGCCTGGCCATCGTGGCCACCGGCGCCGACCGCGACGACACCATCGTGCTGGACGATCCGTTCGCCTGAGCGGCCGCCTGCTGGCCCCCGTCCGACAAGAAAAGCCCGCCTCGGCGGGCTTTTCTTTTTGCGCAGATCGTCCCGGTAGCCCGACAGCGGCTAACGCCTTGGCGGTAGGGGGGGGGCGCCGGTCTTTTTAAACTGGTGTGTTGATTCCTCATAGTTCAAGCTCTATGTTGATTGTTGCCATATCAACACGAAGGTTGATCTTCCGATGGATATCATCCGGGTCCCCGACCAGCTTGGCCCAAAGCTCCGCGCCGTGCGTATGCAACGTGGCCTTACCCAGGCCGACGTCGCGCGCCAGCTCGGCGTGACCGTGCAGGCGGTTTCCCGGTTGGAGGCCAACGCGGGCCGTGCTTCCTTCGACCGCATCCACCGGCTGTGCCTGCTGCTAGGCCTGGACCTGGCCTTGCAGCCGAGGGATCGCCCGCGCGCGGGTGGTGCCACCGAGTCGCGGCCGGAGTGGTAGGACGTGGCCTCGCGGATCATTGCGCTGGACGCCTGGATGAACGGCTTTCACGTAGGCCGCTGGGAGCGCACGCGCAGTGGCGCTGACCAATTCGTCTACGACCCGGCATGGATGGGCGCGCCCGAGGGGCGCCCGCTGTCGCTGTCGCTGCCATTCACGCAGGGTGGCGTGCCGCTGCGCTCGCCAAGGGTGGCCGCCTACTTCGAGAACCTGATTCCCGACAACGAACGCATTCTCAGGCGCCTGCGCGACCGCTACCGGGTGGCTTCCGGCTCGGCATTCGACCTGCTGGCAGCGATCGGGCGTGACTGTGCCGGTGCCGTCCAATTGGTGTCGGCCGGTGAGGAGCCGCGCGATCCACGCCGCATCGACGCGTTCGCGCTCGACGAGACAGGGGTCGCCCAGCTCCTGCGCGATGCGACCACCGGCGGCCCGCTGGGCGCGAGGGAGGCCGATGCATTCCGCCTTTCCATCGCCGGCGCCCAAGAAAAAACCGCACTGCTCAAGCACCGCGGTCGCTGGTGTGTCCCGCAGGGCGCCACCCCCAGCACGCACATCTTCAAGTTGCCGCTCGGACTGGTCGGAAACTTTCGTGCGGACCTCAGCGCCTCGGTCGAGCTGGAATGGCTGTGCATGGAGATCGTCCGCGAGTGCGGGCTGCCGGTGGCCAAGGTCGAAATCGGCCGCTTCGAGGATCAAAAAGCGCTGATCGTCGAGCGTTTCGACCGGGTCCTGTCGCGCGACGGCACATGGTGGCAACGCATTCCCCAGGAGGATGGCTGCCAGGCCTTCGGCCTGCCTCCTTCGCATAAATATGAGGCTGACGGCGGTCCTGGAATTCGCCGCATCATGGAACTGCTGCGTGGCTCGGCAACTGCTCTGGAAGATCGTGCGACTTTCTTCAAGGCACAGGTGCTGTTCTGGCTGCTCGCCGCCACCGACGGCCATGCCAAGAACTTCAGCCTGCGGCTGCTTCCTGGCGGCGCTTATCGGCTCGCGCCGTTGTACGACATCCTGTCGATCTACCCGTTGATGGGGCGGGGAGCCAATCAGCTGGACCCCCGCAAAGCCAGGCTTGCGATGGCAGTCGAGAGCCGCAACCGCCATTACGTGCTTCACGACATCCACCGCTGGCACTGGGTTGCGATGGGCAAGCAATTGGGCGGCTTTACCGACCTTGCATGGCTGGAGAGCCTGCCCGACGAGGTGCTCGGTGCCCTCGAGCGCGTAGCGCTGCGGCTACCCGAGGGCTTTCCAGCGCCTCTGTTCGAAGTGGTTGCACAGGGCATCCGGCAGGCGGCTCGACGGCTAGCGAGCGAACCGGATCAGCGCGTGTAAGAGGAGGGGTCAGTACATCCGCATCGACGAAGCGCGGATCACGAATCGCTCCTGTTCCGCCTCAGGCCCCGAAGCGATGCGCGCCAGCTCGTCGTCCAGCCGCTGCACCGACTGGCCGGCGCCCTGCATCCGCTCGCGCAGCATGGCGTTCTCGCGCATCAGGCGGTCGCACTCGTCGTGCAGGGCGCGCATCGAGCGCTCCAACTGGTTGCAGCGCAGTTGCAGGGGATTTCGCATGGCGTGGGTCTCGTTCGACGGTCAGGCGCGGTGGGCGGACATGCGGCACGGGCGCCAACGCGGTCGCCGCCCGTGAGGTGATGTTGGCCGGACGACCGTGAGGCCATCGTCTAACGGACGCTAGGAAAAAGCTCAGGCGCGAGACGGTCGGGACAGGGGCGGCGCCTGCCTGCCGCCGGTCGACCGGCCATTCACGCGCGGCGTGCCAAAGCTCGCCCTGTTGCAGAGCGGGAGAGTGGCGTGGGAGCAGCGGTCATACAGGGCAACGTGGGCTGGCCACAGCGGCTGTGGATCATCCGCCACGGCGAGAGCGCAGGAAACGTCGCGCGCGACCATGCGGAGGCGTCGGGCGCGCCGCTGATCGACCTCAAGCATCGCGATGCCGACGTGCCGCTGTCGCCGCTCGGCCTGGAGCAATCGCAGGCCCTGGGCGCCTGGGTGCGGGCATTGCCGGAGGATGACCGGCCCACCACCTTCATGGCCTCGCCGTACAAGCGCGCCAGAGAGACCGCGGTCGCGGTCGCCGCCGCGCTGGGGCATGTGGGTGAGGACGTGGTGGTCGACGAGCGTCTGCGCGAGAAGGAATTCGGCGTGCTCGACCGCTACACGCGCGCCGGCATCCGCGCCAAGTTCCCGGAGCTGGCCGAGCAACGCCAGTTGGTCGGCAAGTTCTACTTCCGCCCGCCCGGCGGGGAGAGCTGGTGCGACGTGGTGCTGCGCCTGCGCAGCATGCTCGGCGACCTGCAGCGCAACCACGCGGGCGAACGGGTGATGATCGTCGCCCATCAGGTCATCGTGAACTGCTTCCGCTATCTGCTGGAGCGGATGGACGAGAGCACCATCCTGGCGATCGACCGCAACGGCGACGTGCCCAACTGCGGCATCACCGAGTACCTGGAGGCGCCCGACGGCTGCGGCCTGCTGCTCCAGCGCACCAATGTGGCGCCTTTGGTGGAAGCCGGCTCGCCGGTGACGATCGAATCGGACCGGCCCAAGGGCGCGCGGTGAGCCCGGCGGAGGCCAAGCCGCAGCGCCTCACCGCGCGGCTCCTGCGCGGCATGCCGTTGCCCGATCCGGACGGTGGCAAGGAACAGCGCGGAAGGGTGCTGGTCATCGGCGGCTCCCGCCGCGTGCCCGGCGCGGCCTTGCTTGCCGGTACCGGGGCCCTGCGCGCCGGTGCCGGCAAGCTGCAGGTAGCCACCGCCGAGGACGTGGCGCTGCCGTTCGCGGTAGCGATGCCCGAGGCGCTGGTGCTTGGTCTGCCGGTCGACGCGCAGGGCGAGCTCGTGCGCGGCAGCGCGGCCCTGGATCAGGCCCTCGACGGCTGCGATGCGGCGTTGGTCGGCTCCGGGATGAGTCCCTCGCGGGCGACCGCCACGCTGGTGCAGCGGGTGTTGCGCCGTGCCGCGGGCACGCTGGTGATCGACGCCGGTGCGCTCTCGCCCGAGCTGCGCGCGCCGCCTGGCAAGCCCTGGGTGCTGACCCCGCACGCGGGCGAGATGGCCAAACTGTCCGGGCAGGAAAAAGCGCAGGTCCAGCAGGAACCGCAGGCTCTGGCGCGCAGCTTCGCGCGGCGCACGCGCAGCGTGCTCGTGCTCAAGGGCGCCACCACCTACGTCGCCGCACCGGACGGTCGGCTGTGGATCCACCATGGCGGTTGCCATGGGCTGGGCACGTCCGGTTCGGGCGACGTGCTGGCCGGCGTGATCGCGGGGTTGGCCGCGCGCTGTGGCGACCCGGTGCAGGCTGCGCTGTGGGGCGTGTTCGTGCATGCCGAGGCCGGGCGCGCGCTGGAATCCTCGGTCGGGTCGCTCGGCTTCCTGGCGCGGGAGATTCCCGGGCCCGTGCCGCGCATCCTCGATCACCTCCGGTCCCGATCATCGTAGGCGCCACGAGCAGCGGCTAGGAGGAGGACAGGTTCCAGCACGCGAGCATCGGGCCGTGTTCGCCGCTGACCGGGTCGCACGCGGGGAAGGGCAGTTGCGCGATGCGATCGACCATCTCCTGCGTGGGCGCGACACGGCAGACGTCCCACTTCTGCCCGGGCGGATAGGCACCGACGACCAGCAAGTCATCGCTCGCCCCGATGCTGCAGTGTCCGGTGCCGGCGGGCAGCAGCACCACGTCGCCCGCGCCGACCCTGACCTCGCGACCTCCCGGGCCGCCAAGCACCAGTTGCGCCGTGCCCTTGGCCACGCCGAGCACTTCATGCGCGGTCGAGTGGTAGTGGTGGAAGTCGTAGATGCCTGCGCGCCACTGCGGCGGCCATCCGTTGTCGTCGAAGCGCGTCTCGAAAGTCGATGCGGCATCGTCCCCGAGGTCGTCGATCGCCTCGTGGTAGAGCAGCACGGGCAGGCGCGGGTGGTTGGGGACCCAGTCGTGGGGCGCGAGCCGGAAGGCTTCGGTCTGCATGGTTGTTGGCCTGTGCATGGCGTCGCGCGAGCTTGCCGTGGCGCATGTGCACGAATCGACTAACGCTCCGGCCATTGTCGCTGCACGCCCTGCTGACCTTCGCTCGGGCACCATCAAACCCAGCAACCGGAACGGGAGAACCCCATGGGCAGCATCGACGACCCGCGCGGTCGAACCAACGCGAACCTGCAGGACGCCATCGGCAAGCGGGCCGAGCAGAGCCAGGTTCAGGCCGAAGGCGAAACCCGTGAATCCATCGAGCCGGCGGGCGGCACCGGTGGGGAAAGTGGCAATGGCCAGATGCGCCCGCACCACGGTTTCGGCGATCCGCACGGGCAGAAGGCGATGGGCGAGCCGGTCGATCCGGAGGCGATCCTGCCGGTGCCCGAAAATGGCCCCACCTACCAGACCGGCGGCACGGGCCTGGATCTGCAGCAGCAGATTGAAGAGCGCAAGCATCGGGAAAGCGGCGTCGGCTCGACCAAGGGCCATGGCGTTGGCGGGAAGGGTGACGGTGGGCTTGATCCGCCGCCGGGCGCGCCGACCCGCGGCGGCCGCGCCTGAGCAGGCGGTCAGGCGGCGGCGCGCTTCGCTCGCTGGCGTGAAAGCAGGGGCCAGGCCGGCCCGCGTGACGCTCGCCACACACACGCCCGCTCTACTGCTACCCAGGCATGGTGGCCTGACTTGAAACGCGGAACCCACCGCCATGCCTATCGACGAGTCCTTGCCCGCCATCCGCCCGACCGCCAGCGGCAGCAGCCACTCCGGAGCGCAACGTCCCGCGCCAGCCTCGGCGAGGGAGCCGGCCGTGCCCGGCGGCGTGCCTCCCATGTTCGCTAGCCCTCTCGGCCCGCGCCCCGAACCTCGCGAGGGTGCACGCGAGCAGTGATCGGCATCGCGTGCCGGTCACGGGCCGGCCGCGTGCAGGCGATCACGCGGGGAGCAAACGCAGCGATGCGCAGCGGCCGGATCGAGCCGGGGATGCAGGTGCTGACCAAGCCGTTCGTGATCGACAGCTGGTCGGTGACGTGGGTGGCTGACGATGGCAAGCCTTTCCGTGGTCCCCTGGCGCCGCGGCAGAGTTAAAGGAACAGGCGCGGTGGCCGCTATAGCACGGAGAAATGCCGGCTTGTCGGCTTCGGGGACGCCATGGTCGGTAGCTATCGCCTCAGTCTGGAGCTGCTCTCGCTGCTCATTGGCTGCCTGATCGCCTATCAGGCGATCGATGCGACAGGGCGCATCGCCGCCTCGCGCGCAGCCGCGCACCGCGTGATCTGGTACGCCGTCGGCGCCTGGATGGTCGGGCTCGGCCTGTGGTCAGTGCATTTCGTGGGCATGCTTGCGCGCCTCCCGCAGGCGGTGGGCACGTTCGATCCGGTGCTGAGCACGGCGTCGGGAATCGCCGCACTGGCGGTCGGCGCGGGCCTGTTATGGGTGGCCGATTGCCAGGTCATGGGGCGGGTGCGCTGGCTGGGCGGCTCGCTGATGCTGGGTGTGGGCGTAGCCCTCATCCACATGTTCAGCGAGGGCGCGCTGCATATCGCCGGCGGCATCAGCTACCAGCCGCGGGTATGGCTCTACTGGGTGCTGCTGTGCACGTTCGGGGTGGCCGCCGGCCTGCGCCTGATGCATGCGTTCCGCCCGCGGCCAATGCGCGCGCTGTATGCCCGTCGGGCGTACTTGTCGGCCCTGATGGGGCTGTTGATCGTGGTGTTGATGGACTTCACTACCCGGCTTTCCTACGGCGACCGGCCGGTGTCCGCGCTGGAAGCCTCACCCGGGGCCATATGGCTCGGCAGCGTGGTGAGCATGGTGGCCGTGCTGGCGATGGGTTCGGCGCTGGCCTTGTCCGAGCTCGTGGCGAGGTTGTACGTGCGCGCGCAACGGCTTTCCGGTTCGCTCGACCACCTCAACAACCGCTTGCGCCATCTGGCCACGCACGACCCCTTGACCGGATTGCCCAACCGCCACCTGCTGGCCGAACGCATGGAGCGGGCGCTGGCGCGCGCCCGCGCGGGACATGGTCACCTGGCCGTGCTTTACATCGATCTGGACGGCTTCAAGACCATCAACGACACGCTCGGCCACAGCTTCGGCGACGATCTGCTGCGTGCCGTGTCCGGGCGACTGGCCGGCGCGCTTCACATCAACAGCCTGGCGCGCATGGGCGGGGACGAATTCGTCGCGGTGCTCGAACACATGCGCAGCCCGGAATCGGCGTTGCGCATCGCGCAGCAATTGATCGGGCTGATGCAGGACAGTTTCGACGTGCGCGATACGGCGCTGCGGGTCACCCCCAGCATCGGCGTGGCCTATTACCCTCGCGACGGCGAGAGCGTGGAGGAGCTGGTCGCCCACGCCGACGCAGCGATGTACGAGGCCAAGGATGGCGGCCGCAACGGCTACCGTTGCTACGACCCATCCATGCGCGACCGCGCGATGCGCATGCTGGCGATCCAGCGCGGCCTGCAGACCGCGGTGGAGGACGGCAGCCTGTCGCTGCACTTCCAGCCCAAGCACCGCGGCGACACCGGCGCCCTGGTCGGCGCCGAGGCGCTGCTGCGCTGGTGCCACCCCGAGCTGGGCGCGGTCTCGCCACTGGAATTCATCGGCGTGGCCGAGCGCAGCGGGCAGATCGCGCGGCTCGGCGAATGGGTGATCCGCGAAGCCTGCCGCCAATTGCGTGACTGGCATGATCGCGGCCTCGCGCCGGTGCGCATCGCGATCAACCTCTCGCCCATGCAGATCCAGCAACCCGGACTGGTACAGACCGCGGCCGGTATCGTCGGCGCGGCGGGTCTGGAAACCTCGCAGATCATGTTCGAGGTGACCGAAAGCATGGCCATGCGCGACGCCGAGCGCACCACCGCGATCCTCCAGGATTTCCGCGCCCACGGCTTCGAGTTCGCCATCGACGACTTCGGTACCGGCTATTCCAGCCTCGCCTACCTGCAGAAGTTCCAGGTGCGCCAGCTCAAGATCGACCAGTTCTTCGTACAGGCGCTGGACCAGGGCGGGCACGAGCCGCGCGCGATCATCGCCGCGATCATCGAGCTTGCGCACACTCTGGGCATGGAAGTGGTGGCCGAAGGCGTGGAGACCCAGGCGCAGGCCACGGCGCTGCGCGCCATGGGTTGCGACCAGGTACAGGGCTACCTGCTGGCTCGCCCCATGCCCGCTGCCGAGTTCGAGCAGCGCTGCCTGGTTGCGGCACAGGCAGGCCCGATGCAAGGGGAGCTTTGCTCGCCCGCCGGCGCGTGAGTTGCGGTCCGTGCCATGGGGCATGCCGGCACATGCCAGCGCGGCGATATCGGACGGCTAGCGTTCCCCAGGCCGCCGAAGACGGGTGAATTCCGAGAACTCCCACTTGCGCAGGGCAATGATCGCGCTGCATCCGTCGCGGGCTTCCAGTGGCAGGCGCGCGTCCTCCCGGGCGAGGTGCTCGAACTCGGCTGCCAGGCGCTCGATCGCTGCCTTCATCCTCACGCGCGATGCGCTGGACAACGTGCCGCCTACAAAGTGAAGGGCGTCGCCGTCACCTTCAAAGCGGCTGTTGAAGAATTCCGGCAGCACACGCGTGAGGAAAAAGACCTGGACCGGGCCATCCTTGCGCCAGGCGAAGTTGCGCGCGGTCAGCTTCTTGATCCGGCGAGGCGGGCGGTAATCCAGGATGCGCAGGGCATCGAGCTTGAGAAGCAACGAGACCAGTTCGTTCTCGTCGATGCGGAACGAGGCCATGATCTCGCTGAAGCGCCAGTCGCTCACGACCAGATAGGTAACCAGCAGCAGTTTCGAATCGGCGACCAGCGCCGCCTCCTGGCGCTGGCTCAATTCGGTCAATGCCGCGCCATTGATCCGGTCGTGACGGATCAGCTCGTCCACGCTGACGCCAAGCGCCTCGCAGATGCGGTCCAGCCGATGCAGTGAAAAGTCGCCCTTGCCGAGGTCGCGCTTGATGGTTGCTTCGCTCAGGCCCAACAACCCGGCCAGGTCGCGGTAGCTCATGGCTCGTTCGCGCAGGACCGCGCGAATGGCGTCGACGACGATACGGGAACCGGCCATGGCCTTCCGTCGATGGTGCGGGCAGGTGCCCGGTATCAGGTTACGATACCGGCACGGTCGTTTGCGGGGAATCTTGCACGCCGATTTGCGGCAGGCGGCCCGGGACCTGCAGGCTGCGTCCATTGAATGGACCCGGGCTTGAGGACCGCGACATGACCATGGCAATGCCTGCGCTTCCCGTGCGCATTCTGGGCACTGGCGAGCACATTCCGCACGAACAGGTGAGCTCGGCCGCTCTTGATAAGCGGTGGGGCAAGCCGGCAGGCTGGACGGCCCGTCATTCGGGCATCGACCACCGCCATTTTGCCGGTGCCGGCGAAACGACGTCTTCCATGGCCGCGTCGGCGGCGATCGGGGCCCTGGCGGCTGCTGGCCTGGAGGCCGGCGAGCTGGATTGCATCGTGTCGGCCTGTAGCGTGCCCGAGCAGGCCATTCCCTGCACCGCGGTGCTGGTCCAGCGCGAGCTCGGGCTGCACGACAGCGGCATCGCCGCCTTCGACGTGAATGCCACTTGCCTGAGCTTTCTGGCCGCGCTGGACATGCTCACCGCCGCCATTGCAGTGGGTCGCTACCAGCGGGTGCTGCTGGTATCGAGCGAGGTCGCCTCAGCCGGGCTGCCGTGGCATGACCCGGCCACCGCCATGCTGTTCGGCGACGGTGCCGGAGCGGTTGTGCTGGGCCGTGCGGATGACAGCGAAACGGGCGTATTGGGAAGCCATTTCCAGACGTTCTCCGCTGGCGCGGAGCTCTGCCGGGTGCGGTCGGGCGGGACGCGGGTCCGGCCGGCTGAAGGCATGGACGCGTTCATGCAGGGCGCGCACTTCGAAATGCGCGGACCGGCGACGTACCGCATGGCGGCACTGCGCCTGCCCGCGTTCCTGCGCCAGTTGTTCGAGCGCGCCAACGTCACCCTGGAGCGGCTTGCCTGCATCGTGCCGCACCAGGCCAGCGTGAAGGGCCTGGCCCATCTGGAGGCGGCCTTGCGGCTGCCCGCCGATCTTCTGGTCCGCAGGTTGCATGAACGCGGCAATCAACTGGCCGCGTCGATCCCCGTGGCGCTGCATCACGCGGTTATCAGCGGTCGGTTGAAACGCGGGCAGCTCGTCGCGCTGGTCGGATCCGGCGCGGGCCTGTCCTTCGGTGGTTCGGTACTGAGGTACTGATCGTGGCGCGCGTACTGGTAACGGGGGCGACGGGCTTCATCGGTTCGCACGTCCTGCGGCGGCTGGCCGATGCGGGCCACGATGTAGTCGCAAGTGGCCGCGACAGGGCCCGCCTGGACGCGCTCGAGCGGGACGGCGTGCAGGTCGCGCCGGCCGATTTGGTATCGGAGGCGCTCGAATCGCTGGTCGATGGCGCGGAGGCGGTGGTGCATTGTGCGGCACTGGCCTCGCCATGGGGGCCGCGCGAGGCTTTCGTGCGAGCGAACGTGGAGGCCACCGGCCGGCTGCTGGACGTTGCGCGCAGAGCGGGTGTCCGGCGGTTCGTGCACCTGTCGTCACCGAGTATCTATTTCCAGCTGCGGGATCAGCGGGATATCCCCGAAGCGTTCGCGCCGCCCGAGCGTTGGATCAACGCCTACGCGGAAACGAAATGGTTGTCCGAGGAGCGCGTGCGGGATGCCGTCGAGCGCGGACTGCCGGCCGTTGTCCTGCGCCCGCGCGCGGTATTCGGCGAGCGGGACCAGGCCATTTTCCCGCGGCTCCTGGCGCTGGCACGCCGCGGCTGGTTTCCCATGATCGGTGGCGGCAAGGCGATGGTGGACGTGACCTATGTCGGTAACGTGGCGGCAGCGGTGGAGTCCGCGCTGAAACCGCATGTCCCGGCGGATGGCCGCAGCTTCAACATCACCAATGGAGAGCCGATGCCGGTAGCCGAGTTGCTCTCCATGTTGTTCGCGTCATTGCGCTTGCAGGTTCGCACGGTGCGGCTCTCGCGTGGTGCTGCGCTGGCCCTGGCGCGGATGGCCGAATGGGCCGCCCATGTCCGGCCGGGCAGCCCGGAGCCGCGCCTGACCCGGTACGGCGTTGGAGTGCTCGGTTTTTCGCAAACGCTGGATATCCGCGCGGCCCGCCAGCAACTGGGGTACGCGCCTCACGTGAGCGTGGCCGAAGGCATCGAGCGTTTCGCGCGCTGGTGGGTAGCTCATGATCCGCATTGACTACCGCATCTACGAAGCCGGGCATTGCACTCATCCCGAATGCGCCACGCGAGCAGGCGCACCGCTGGCGCCTTCGCGGTTTCCGGCATTGGCGTTCGCGCTTCGCCATCCCGCACGGGGCATGGTGTTGTTCGATACGGGCTACTCGGAGCATTTTCTTGCCGGCACCGCGCACATGCCCGAAAGGCTTTATCGAACGGTGACACCCGTGTCCCTGGGGGAAGGGCGTTCCCTGCAAGCGCAGCTTCAAAGCGACTGGCCTGACGAACCGGTTCGATCGATCGTGCTGTCCCACTTGCATGGCGACCATGTGGGGGGCCTGCTGGACTTTCCGCGGGTGCCGCTGTTCTGTGCACGGGAGGCGTGGGAGGACATGCGCGGACGCAGCCGTTTCGGCGCGCTGCGCAAGGGGCTGCTGCCCGCACTGCTGCCGGGCGATTTCCTGCAGCGGGTCACCTGGATCGAAGACCTGCCGACGATCCGCCTGGAAGGCGCGCTGGCTCCATTCGGTCGCGGCCATGACCTGCTGGGAGACGGCAGCCTGTTGGCGGTCGCGCTACCTGGCCACGCTGCGGGCCACTACGGATTGTTGTTTCCGGATGCGGCGGGCGTGACCACGTTCCTGGTGGCCGATGCCGCCTGGTCCACCCAGGCCATTCGCGATGCCGCGCCACCGCCGGCCGTGGTGACCGCCTGGCTTGGCAATACCCGTTGCTACCGTGAAACGCTCGCCCGCCTGCATGCACTGTCGAAACAGGCGCCGTCCATCCGGTTGCTGCCTTCGCACTGCAGGGAGGCAAGCGGCCCATGAACCGGCTTGTCGATGGCCTGCAGTTGCTCGCCTACTACGCCCAGGCACGCCGCCTGCAGCGGTTGGCCTCGCGCGAGGAGATCGAGCGGCACCAGCAACGTCGCTGGCAGTGGCTGTGCGCCAACGTGTTGGTGCGCTCGCCGTTCTACGCACCATACGCATGCGCCCCGCTGCGCGAGGTGCCGCAGATCGACAAGTCCGGCTGGATGGCAAACTTCGATCGCATCAATACCGCCGGCATCCGCCGTGCCGACGCCTTCGACATCGCGCAGGAGGCCGAACGGTCCAGGGATTTCACCCCCACGCTGGGCGGCATATCGATAGGGCTCTCGACCGGTACGTCGGGTGCGCGAGGGCTGTTCCTGGCCAGCCGCCAGGAGCGGCTGCGGTGGGCCGGCACGCTCCTGGCGAAAATGCTGCCGCAAGGGGTGTTGGCCAAGGCGCGCATCGCCATGCTGCTGCGTGCCGGCAATAACCTGTATGACACGCTGTCAGGCGGCGCGCGCCTCCAGTTCAGGTTCTTCGACCTGGCACTTCCGCTGGAGCGCGTATGGCAGGACCTGGCTGCCTTTGGCCCGACGATCCTCGCGGCTCCGCCAAGCGTGCTTGCCCTCGCCGCCCGGGAACACCGCGCCGGAAGAATCCACCTCGCGCCGACGCGCGTGATCGCCGCGGCCGAGGTGCTGGAACCCGGCGACGCCCGGTTTGTGAGCGATACGTTCGGTGTACCGGTGGAGCAGATCTACCAGGCGACCGAGGGCTTCCTGGGGCATAGCTGCGGACACGGCGCCATCCATCTGAATGAGGATTGCCTGGTGGTCGAACGCGACTGGATCGACCGCTCCACGGGTCGCTTCGCGCCGGTCGTCACCGACCTTTACCGGCATACGCAACCGGTCATCCGCTACCGCCTCAACGACGTGCTGGTCGAGCGCGCCGAGCCCTGTCCCTGCGGTTCACCCTGCCTGGCGCTGGAGCGCGTCGAAGGTCGCGAGGACGACATCGTCTGGCTGGGGGCGGCGGCAGGTGGCCGCAACGTGCCGCTTTTTGCCGATCTCCTTTCGCGTGCGCTGCTCAACGCAGCGGCCCACATCGAGGATTACCGGATCGAGCAGACGGGGCCGGAGCACCTGCGCGTGGCGGTCTCGCCGCAGCTCGATCCGTCGCGGGTTCCGGTGGTTGCCGGTGCGCTGCGGGCGTGTGCCGAACGCGCTGGCGCCCTGCCGCCACGGATCGAATTTGCGCCTCTGGTGCAGCAGCCGGCCGTGATCAAGACCCGCCGTGTGCGTCGCTTGATCCCGGTGGAACACGCCTATGCCTAACGTGCTTATTCTCGGCGCGCGCGCGCCGGTGGCGCTGGACCACGCACGCCGGTTCTTCCACCAGGGCTGGCGGGTGATCATCGGGGACAGCGTCTCCTGCCGCATGACCGGCTGGTCCCGCTCCGTGCATGCAGCCGTCCGCCTGCCGTCTGCGCGTTTCGCCCCGGGTGCTTATGTGCAGGCCCTGCAGGAGGTGATCCTCGCGCACGGGATCGGGCTGGTCGTACCTACCTGCGAAGAGGCGTTCTTTCTCTCGCACTATCGGAAACGCTTGCCGGCGCAGGTGCGCATACCCGTCGCCGATGCCGGCACGATGCGCAACCTGCACAGCAAGTGGCGTTTCCTGGAACTGGCGCGCCAGTGTGGCGTGACCGTCCCTGACAGCGCACTGGTGACCACACTTGCCCAGGCGCGGGAATGGGCCGCGGGCCGGCCTGTCGCGATCAAGCCGGAGTACTCGAGGTTCGGCGTGCATGTGCGGTTGTACCCGGAAGGCATACCTGCGAAAGCGGCGCCTCTGGACGGTCATCAGGGCGCCTGGGTGGTGCAGCGCTTCTGCCGTGGCACCGAGCTGTGCTCGTACAGCATCCTGGACGAGGGACGGCTGCGTGCGCATGTCGCGTACCGACCGACCTATCGCCTTGGCGGAAGCTCGAGCTTCTATTTCGAACCCCGCGCTTCGGCACCGGTCCGCGACAGCGTGGAGGCGATCGGGCGCGCGACGGGCTACACGGGGCAGATTGCCTTCGACTGGATCGAAGCCGCCGATGGCCAGGTTCACGCGCTCGAATGCAATCCACGTGCAGTGAGCGGGGTGCACCTGTTCGGTCCTGACGCGGCCCTGCCGGCGGCCCTCGCCGGCACGGGCGGGGGATGCGCGGAACCCGACGATGCTCCGCGGATGCTCTCGTCCGTGATGCTGCTTGCCGGCGGCGTGCAGGCGCTGCGTGCCGGCGGCGCCGGTTCGTGGTGGCGTGATGCGCGCCGTGCGCGTGACGTGATCGCGGAAGCCGGCGACCGACGTCCGGTGCTGGGTGGCCTGGTGGACGTTTGCCTGCATGCGCGAACGGCCGTCACTGCGAAATGCACCGTGCGCGAGGCATCGACCCGCGACATCGAGTGGGATGGCCGCGCGCTGGAGATGCCGTGACCGTCCCGGACGTGCCGCTGCAAGCGTTCAATGACGCCGCTGCCGCCTTCCTGCAGATACATCGCCATCGTCCCACGCCACCCTACGTGGCCAACCTCCGCACGGAGGTCGACGCCATCGAGACTGGCGGCGTGCGTTTCCCGGTCACGGTCAATGACGCCGAGGTGGACAACGCCTGGATCTGCTCGCCGACGACGACCTACGGCCGCTATGCACAGGAAGAAATCCTGCGACTGGGCCGGCCCTGGCTGACCGCGCCCTTGCGGGGGTTGGCCGGGGCGGCGGGATGGGTGCTGAAGCGATCGCGCATCGACCGCGCGGTGGCCATCAACAACTGGCTGGTCTCGACCAATGTCTATCCGGCATTGCGCGATATCGCGCTGGACCGGGTGATCGCCGAGGCGCGCGAGCGTTGGCCTGCGCATGCGTTGTGGTTCCGCTCGCTGAATGTCGTACACCACGCCGAGTGGCTCCATGCGCTGGGCCAGCGTGGCTTCGTCCTGGTTCCCAGTCGCCAGGTCTATCTCTTCGATCACGTCGCGGACCTGGCGCGACGTCACACCGACCTGAAGCGCGACCTTGCCCTCCGGGCTCGGGCCGAACAGGCGGATCGAATGGTGCGGCTCTCCGGCGACGACGAATTCGAACTCGCGGCCCGGCTGTATGCCGCGCTGTACGTCGGCAAGTATTCGGCGTGCAATCCCGTGTACAGCGGGCAGCTGATGCGCGCCTGGCACGAAGCGGGGCTGCTTGAACTGACCGGCCTGCGCGACGAACAGGGAACACTGGCCGGGGTGGTCGGGATGGTCCGCATGGGCCAATTGATCACCTCGCCGATCGTCGGTTATGACACCTCGTTGCCGCGTTCGGCGGCGCTCTACCGGCTGCTTTCCGCCACGGTGCTGCACCGGGCCATCGAGCAGGGATGCGCGGTGAACCTGAGCGCCGGCGTGGCCCACTTCAAACGCCAGCGCGGCGGCAAGCCGGCGATCGAGTACAGCGCCGTGCTGGTCGAGCACATGCCCAGGCCCACGCGCGCGGCCGTGGTGGGCCTGGGGGCGGTCAGTCGCACGGTGGGCATTCCCGTGATGCGGCGTTTCAGGCTTTGATGCGGGGGGGCGTCGCCTTGAGCCTGCCCTCACCGGGCTGTCTAGCCGGGCACCTCGCGCCGCGCCAGGTGCAAGAGCATCCATGCCAGCGCAACCAGGCCACCGAGACAACCCCACAGCAGCGCGAGCCTTGCCCGCAGCGGGTCGCTCGCCAGCATGTTGATGGGCACCTGCCAGGGCAGCACCACGCCGACCTTGGCGGAACTGGCCACGACGGCGAAGAACGTACCGCCGATACCGGCGGCCAGCGCGGGCACGAAACTCGCGTAGCGCAGCGCCAGCCACAGCTGCACCGCCACCAGCAACAGCGATGACAGATACATCTTCGCGTACAGCAGCGCGCCGTACGCCAGGTCGAAGCGCCCCTGCGGCGCCACCGCCGGGTCGACCCGGCCGGCCAGGTACAGCGCCGCGGCGCTGCCCAGCAGCACGCCCAGGCTCATCAGCGCCACCGTGCCCAGCACCCAGGCTGCCTTGGCGAAATAGAGGTGCCAGCGGGGGACGGGCAGGGCGCGCAGGTGGTCCCAGCTGCGTGGCCCATGCTCGACCTGCGCCACCAGCACGGTCAGCGCGGTCACGCCCATCGGCAGCATGAAGAAGGCCCAGATCGCCGCGCCCATCTGCATGCATTGCTGCCAGGGACGTGGCTGGTGCATGCGCAGCAGGTTGAAGAAAAGGAACACCGCGATCAGCAGTGGCACGCTCACGGCCAGCAGCAGCGCCAGCGAACGGCGCAGCTTGCGGTGTTCGACCAGCAAGGCGGTGGGCAGGCTCATGGCGTGGCCTCCATCGCGGCGGGGGAGTGCGAAGCGGCGGTGTACAGCCGTTCCAGCGAGGGCAGCCCCGGTTGCAGCGCGTGCACGCCAACGCCCGCGGCACACAACGCGCGGTTGAGGGCGGCTGCGTGGGGCCGCGGGTCCGCACCGGGTGCCAGGCGGGCGACGAGGGCGTCGTCCGTGGCCTCCACCTCGAAGCCGTGCGTGCGTGCCACGCCGGCGGCGCGTGCGAGGTCGTCGGCCTGGATGCGGATATCCGCCGCCAGGCTGGCCTTCAGCGCGGCCAGTTCGCCCTCCATGACCAGCCGGCCCTGGCTCAGGATGCCCACGTGCGTGGCGACCTGTTCGATCTCGCCCAGCAGGTGGCTGGACAGCAGCACGGTGACGCCCGCGCGTTCGGGTAACTCGCGCAGGAGGCGGCGCATGTCGGCCATGCCTTCCGGATCCAGGCCATTGGTCGGCTCGTCCAGCACCAGCACCGGCGGTGCGCCCAGCAGGGCGCGCGCAAGCCCCAGGCGCTGGCGCATGCCCAGCGAGTAGTCGCCCACGCGGCGGTGCGCGTGCGCGCTCAACTCGACCACCGCGAGCACGCGGGCGATTTCGCTGGCCGGGCAACCGAGCAGGCGCCGGGTGAGATCCAGGTTGGCCTCGCCGCTCAGGTTCACGTAGAAGCCCTGTGCTTCGAGCAGGGCGCCGATCCGGCGGGCCGCGGCAAGGCGGTCGGTCGCCACGTCGATGCCATCGACCAGCGCGCGTCCGCCGTCGGCGCGGAGCAGGCCCAGAAGGATCTTCAGCGTGGTGGTCTTGCCGGCGCCGTTGCGGCCGAGGAATCCGTAGATGGCGCGGCGGGGCACGTGCATGGACACCTGGTCGACCACCAGGCGGTCGCCGAAGCGGCGGGAGAGGCCTTGCGTCTGGATCGCGAGTGACACGGGGGTGTCCCGGTTTTTAAGTTGGAGCTAAAGTTATCCTCGTCGTCTGTTTTAAGTCAAACATAAAGTTTCTGGAGCCTGCCATGTCTGGACCAAACCGCTTCCAACGCCAGTGCCGCCTGTTGCGGCACGTTGCGGGCGTCGCCTGGGTTTGCCTCGCGCTGCTGCTGGTGCTGCCCTATCTGGTCGTGCCGTTGACGTCGCTGCTGGCGCGTGGCGACACGAGCGGCCACGGCTGGCGTGACTTGCTGCTGGCCGGTGTGCACGTGGTGCCAGGGGCGTTCTATCTCTGGGGCCTGTGGGCAGTGCGCCACGCGCTCGGCGAACTGGCGCAGGGCCGCCTGTTCGCTGCCGCGGTGGCGCGCGCGCTGCGGCAGATCGGCTGGGCGGTGATGGTCGGCGCGTTGTTCAACCTGTTCGCGGTGACCAACCTCACGCGGGTGATCCAGCACGGGCGCGGCGGCTACGCGTATTTCGACCTCTCCGGCATCATGCTGGTGATCATCGGGGCCGCCTTGGTGCTGCTGGCGCGACTGGTGGAACAGGCGCGGCGCATGCAGGCCGAACTGGACGAGATCCTCTGATGCCGATCCGTGTGACGCTCGATGAGGTGATCACCCGCAAGGGCATCAAGGCGCGCGAGCTGGCCGCCCGGGTAGGCATCAGCGAAACGCAGCTTTCGCTGTTCCGCTCGGGCAAGGTCAAGGGCATCCGCTTCCGCACGCTGGCGAAGATGTGCGCGGCACTGGAGTGCAAACCCGGTGACCTGCTCGACTACCAGTTCGATGCCGGCGACCTGGCGGACGTGCCGCCGGATGACGAAGAGGGCTGACCGGGAAGGCGGCCCTTGCGTACCCCAAACGAAGAAGGCCCCGCTTGTGCGGGGCCTTCTTTCGCGATCAGGACACGTTCGGTTCGCTGAACGCTTCGATCTCTTCCTTGAAGTCGTTGATCGGCACGCAACTGCAGAACACGTTCTTGTCGCCGTAGATGTTGTCCACGCGCGCCACCGGCGACCAGTATTTCTGGAACTTCAAACTCGGCAGAGGGAAGGCCGCCAGTTCGCGCGGGTAGGCGTGCGTCCACTCGGTCGCCGATACCTGGGTGGCAGTGTGCGGCGCGTGCTTGAGCGGGTTGTCCTCGCGGTCCAGGCGGCCGTCTTCGATCGCGCGGATCTCGTCGCGGATCTGGATCATCGCGTCGATGAAGCGGTCCAGTTCCTGCTGCGATTCGCTCTCGGTCGGCTCGACCATCAGCGTGCCGGCGACCGGGAAGCTCAGGGTCGGGGCGTGGAAGCCGAAGTCGATCAGGCGCTTGGCCACGTCCTCGGCGCTGATGCCGGTCGCGTCCTTGAGCGGACGCAGATCGAGGATGCACTCGTGCGCCACCAGGCCGTTGCGGCCGGTGTAGAGCGTCTCGTAGTGGGAGCTAAGGCGCTTGGCGATGTAGTTGGCGTTGAGCAGCGCGACCTGGGTGGCGCGGCGCAGGCCCTCGCGCCCCATCAGCGTGATGTACATCCAGCTGATCGGCAGGATCGAGGCCGAGCCGAAGCTCGCCGCCGAGACCATGCCCACCGGCGTCTCCTGGCCGAGCTTGCGCGGCAGGAACGGCGCCAGGTGCGACTTGACCGCGCAGGGACCGACGCCCGGGCCGCCACCGCCGTGCGGGATGCAGAAGGTCTTGTGCAGGTTGAGGTGCGAGACGTCCGAGCCCCACTTGCCCGGCTTGGCCACGCCCACCAGCGCGTTCATGTTGGCGCCGTCGGTGTACACCTGGCCGCCGTGCTGGTGGACGATGTCGCAGATGGCGACAATGTCTTCCTCGAACACGCCGTGCGTGGACGGGTAGGTGATCATCAGCGCGGCGAGCCGGTCGGAATACTTCTCCGCGTTGCGGCGCATGTCTTCCAGGTCGACGTTGCCGTTGGCGTCGCACTTGGTCACCACCACCTGCATGCCGCACATCTGCGCGGAGGCCGGGTTGGTGCCGTGGGCTGATTCGGGGATCAGACAGATGTCGCGATGGCCCTCGCCGCGCGAGCGGTGGTAGGCGCGGATCGCGAGCAGGCCGGCGTATTCGCCCTGCGCGCCGGAGTTCGGCTGCAGGCTGACCGCGTCGTAGCCGGTGCACTCGACCAGCATCGCTTCCAGGCCGTCGATCAGTTCCTGGTAGCCGGTGGTCTGCGAGGTCGGTGCCAGCGGGTGGATCTGGCCGAACTCGGGCCAGGTCACCGGGATCATCTCCGCGGTGGCGTTCAACTTCATGGTGCACGAGCCCAGCGGGATCATCGTGCGATCCATCGCCAGGTCCTTGTCGGCCAGCGCACGCATGTAGCGCAGTAGCTCGTGCTCGCTGTGGTGGGTGTTGAACACCGGGTGGGTGAGGAAGTCGCTCTGGCGCACGGCCGCGGCGGGCAGGGCGTCCGAGGTGGCCGCATCGAGCGCGTCGATGTCCGCCTGCGCGCCGAACAGGCCGGCCAGCGCGACGACGTCGGCGCGCGTGGTGGTCTCGTCCAGGCTGATGCCGACGCTGGTGTCGTCGATGCGGCGCAGGTTGATGTGCGTGGCCTCGGCCTTGGCCAGCACGGCCTTGGCGTCGATGCCGGTGACGTGCAGCGTGTCGAAGAAGTCCTTGCCGACGGCGACGCCGGCCTTGCCCAGCGCGGTGGCCAGGATCGCGGCCAGGCGATGCACGCGGCGGGCGATGCGGGTCAGCCCCTCGGGGCCGTGGTAGACGGCGTACATGCTCGCCATCACTGCCAGCAGTACCTGCGCGGTGCAGATGTTGGAGGTCGCCTTCTCGCGGCGGATATGCTGCTCGCGCGTCTGCAGGGTGAGGCGATAGGCCTTCTTGCCCTCGGCGTCGATCGACACGCCGATCAGGCGGCCTGGCATCGAGCGCTTGTAGGCGTCACGGCAGGCCATGAAGGCCGCATGCGGGCCGCCGAAGCCGTACGGCACGCCGAAGCGCTGGGTGTTGCCGACCACGATGTCCGCGCCCCAGTCGCCGGGCGCGGCGATCAGGGTGAGCGCCAGCAGGTCCGTCGCCACGCAGACGATGCCGCCGCGCGCGTGCACGGTGTCGGCCAGCGCCTTGTAGTCGCCGATGTGGCCGAAAGTGTCGGGGTACTGCAGCAGGATGCCGTAGCTGTCGACGGCGGCGGCGTCGGCATCGGAGCCCACGTGCAGGTCGATGCCCATCGCCTCGGCGCGGGTCTTGAGCACTTCCAGCGTCTGCGGGTGCACGCGGTCGGAGACGAAAAACACATTCGACTTCGACTTGCCCGAGCGCTTGGCCAGCGTCATCGCCTCGGCCGCCGCGGTGCCTTCGTCCAGCAGCGAGGCGTTGGCGATCTCCATGCCGGTCAGGTCCGCGCACATGGTCTGGAAGTTGATCAGCGCTTCCATGCGGCCCTGCGAGATTTCCGCCTGGTAGGGCGTGTAGGCCGTGTACCAGGCAGGGTTCTCCAGGATGTTGCGCAGGATGACGTTGGGCGTGTGGGTGCCGTAGTAGCCCTGGCCGATGAAGCTCCTGAAGACCTGGTTCTTGTCGGCGATGGCGCGGATCTTGGCCAGCGCGTCGACCTCGCTGATGGCCGAAGGCAGGTCCAGCGCGGCGGGCGATTTGATCTTGCCCGGCACGATGGCGTCGGTCATTGCCTCGAGCGAGTCGTAACCGATCGTGCGCAGCATCTGCGCGATCTCGGCGTCGTTGGGGCCGATGTGGCGCGCGATGAAGGCGTCGTGGTTTTCCAGGTCGCGCAGCGAGGGGTTCTTGGTCTGGCTCATGAAGGGCGTCCGAAGGCGCGTGCAAGCCGCACGCTGAGCGCCCCTCTGTCCTTTTGCCTGAGAGTTTGGAGGCTTGGCGCCTCGTGCCCCTTCGGCGGCGGATCGAACCGCTCTCTCCAGAGTGCTTTACGCAGGATGGTATGGGGCCTGAGCGATTACGGGCGTTGCGCCTTCGGCAGTGTCCGGTCCGCCTGACCCGGCACTTCTCCCACCCTGCGGGTGAAGCGGCGATTATACAGCCAGCCGAAGCCGCACATGGTCAACGCCATGGGCACGCGGACCGGGCGCAACCTTGCCACGGCGGCCGGCCTCAGTGCAGCGCCCAGACGCTGTTCGGATCGCCTTCGCGGCCCCGGCGCAAGGTCGCCCGGGCCATTCGCCCGTAGGCGATCGCCAGCAGGAGCGCAACGACATCGACAAAGAAGCGATGCCAATGCCCGTGCCACACGGCGGCGAGCAGCGATTCGCCGTAGCCGAGCCAGCCGGCCAGCGGGATGGCCGAGGTCGCCAGCGCGCACAGCCACAAAAGCTCGTGCCCCGCGCGGGCCGGCTGGCGCAGGCAGGCCCACAGCACGCAGGCGAAGAACACCGCGTAGTACACCGGCCGGCCCAGGCCCGGCGCCAGCGCGCCGGCAACGAACACCGCCGAAACACCCGCGATGCAGCCCAGGCACACGCCAAGTGTGAGCGCCGCCATCACCCGCGTGCGCCGCGGCTGCTCGGCCTGACGACGCTTGCGCCGGGTCTCGATCCACAACAGGTTGCCGCTGTAGAACAGGAAAGCGCCTGCCAGGCCCAGCACGAAGTACAGCCACTTCACCGCGTCGTGGCCGAAGTTGCCGAAGTGCAACGTCTGCAGGCCGCGCAGCATGACCACGCCCGGCGTCATGGTGCGGGGCGCCACCTGGTCGACCAGCGCGCCGCTGGCGGCGTCCAGTGTCACCGAGCCCAACTGGTTGAGCCGGCGCTGCTCGACGGTGCCGTACAGCGTGGCACGCGCGTTCGCATCACCGACGTTGACCAGCGACACACCCTCGACCTCGAGCGCCGGCATCGCCGCATGGGTACGCCGCAACAGTTCGGCCAGCGGCAGCGTGGGCTTGGCCACATGCGCGGCGGCGACCTGCGGCGCACCGTAGAAATCGCGCTCGACCAGCGGCAGCAGCTTGCCTTGGTAGACCAGGTACTGGAACGGGATCAGCAGCGCCAATCCCAGCGCCAGTACCGCGCCGCTCCAGGCGAAGATCACGTGGAAGGGCAGCGAGAGCATGCCGATGGCGTTGTGCGCGTCCTGCCACAGGCGCTTGACGTTGCGGCCGGCGCGCAACGCGAACAGGCTCCTCACCAGTGTGGGCGCGTACAGCACCACGCCGCTGACCAGCGCCAGCCCGTACAGCAGGCACACCACCCCGAACAGGTAGGTGCCGAAGGGCTTGGGCAGGCCGGCGGTGAAGTGCAAGTCGTAGATGAACTCGATGAAGTCCTGGCCGAAGGCGTCTTCCTTCAGCCTGTCTTGTCGCTCGAAGGTGAACCGGCGGGATTGGCCGGTGCTGGCCTCGAACCAGTAGGCCGAGGGCTGCGGGCCGTGTTCGCCCGGCAGAACCAGGTACACGCTCTCGGCCGCGTGCGGGTGTTGTTTCAACAGGTCGTCGAGCAGTTGCTGCGAGCGTACCACCGGGTCGGACGGCGCCCGCGCGGCGGAGCCGGTACGGTTCCAATCGGCGATCTCGTGGCTGAACACGGTGATCGCGCCGGCGTAGAAAGCGATGAACAGCGCCATGCCCGCGAGCAGGCCGACCCAGGTATGCAGCGACAGGAACCGGCGCAGAGTCGCGGCCTTCATGCCGGTCCCCCGATCCAGTCCAGCGCCCGGAAGCCATGCAGCAGGACAAAGCAGACCACCGTCGCGCCTCCCAGGCACAGCCACGCGCGCCTGGCGCTCGAGACCACGAACGCCAGCGCCATCGTCGCAATCCAGACCGGGAACGCCATCATCACCCACGGCAGCGTGGTGACCGTCGGATCGCCTGGCCACGCCAGCGCGAGCAAGCCGATCAGCCCGACGGTGAGCGGCAGGCCGAGCAGGGCGGCTGCCAGGTACCTAGCCCACATGATCGTCTCCCCGGGGCGCCGACCACCACGCATCCAGGTAGGGCAGCAGCACCAGCACCAGCATCAGCGCGGTGAGCGAGGCGAACACGCCGGCCCACGGGCCGAGCGCGAGGATCGCTGCCGCCACGGCCAGCGCCGTGGCCGCCCAGGCCGCGAAGCGCAGCCCGCGTGCCCGCGTGCGGGCACCGGGCCACAGCCGCTGGTGTGTGCTGGCAAGGTAGAAGCCCAGCGACGCCAGCGTGGAAAGAAGCAGGTAGGTTGCGGTCATGTCGGTGACTCCGTTGCCTCGTCAGAACCGCCAGTCCAGGCTCAGGGTGTAGCTGCGCGGCGCGCCGTAGTAGCCGCTGTAGCGCAGCGTGTTGATGTACTTCTCGTTGCCGAGGTTGCGCACGTTCAAACGCACCGTCGCGTCGGGCAGGAATTGCCAGGCGAGGAAGCCGTTGAGCACGGCGTAGCTGTCCTGCCGCACGGTGAAGCCGCTGCTCTCGGTGTTGGAGATACCGCTCTGCCAGCGCCCGCCGATGCCCAGCGAGATCGCGCGGTAGCCCGGCAGGTGGGCGCCCAGCAACAGGTTGGCGGTGCGCCGCGGCACCCACGGGTAGGTGCCGCTGCCGTTGAGCCCGTCCATCTCCAGGGCGGTGTAGCCGATCACCAGATCGACGTTGTCGCCAAGCTTGCCGGTCGCCTCCAGTTCCACGCCCCTGGACTGCACGTCGACCGGTGCATAGATGGTCTGGCCGAACTCGTTGAATGCGCCGGTGGGCGTGGCCAGCCCTTCCTGGTCGGCCTTGAACACGGCCAGCGTGGTGAGCAGGCGATGGTCCAGCCAATCGGCCTTGAGGCCGGCCTCGTAATTCACGCCCTTGCTGGCGTCGAGGTAGCGGTCGTTCGCGTCGACCTGGTCCTGCGGCTGGTAGATGTCCGAATAGCTGACATAGCCCAGCACGTGGTCGCTGACGTCGAACGTCAACCCGCCGTAGGGAGTGGTGTGGCGGGTGGTCTGGTCAAAGCCCAGCGCATAGGAGCGGCCCTGCCGGCGGTACTGCGAGTAGTTGACGCCGACGATCGCTTTCAGGCGGTCGGTGAGCGCGAGCCGGGTAGCGCCGAAGGCGCGCTTCAGTCGCTGGTCGAGCTCGGAGTAGAGCGAGGGTGCGCCCCAGGAGGGTTCGGCGATCGCGTGCGTCGAATACGGGAAAGGCGGCAGCGCGCCCCAGGCCGGCGAATCCGGGTCCGCGTTCTGCTCCCAGCCATCGGTGGAGCTTTTGGCCAGGCTCGCGCCGAACACCGCTTCCTGGTCGCGGCCGAACACATCGAAATGGCCGTTGAGCGTGATCGCGCCCAGGTGCGCGTTGGCCTTGTCGATGCCGCCCCACGGGTAGCCGTACAGGCCCAGTCCGCTGGTCGGATCCAACCCGGTGCCGAGCGCGTCGTAGGCGTAGAACATCTTTTCGTCGCCGGTGGATCGACGGTAGTTGTACGAGACCTTCAGCGTCCAGTTCCCGCCAAGCAGGTGCACGTACTCGGCGAAAGCGGCCTGGTTGGTGGTGTTCCAGTAGGTCCAGTCCTGCGTGGTGGTGGCATTGGTGGGCCACTCGCGTTGCGTGCCGTCATCATTCATGAAGGTCAGCGCGCCCCACATGATGCCGTTGGACTTGGCGCGCTGGTAGGAATAGCCCAGCGTCAGCGTGCCGTTGTCGCCGACCTGGCCGTCGACCACGCCATACAGATAGGTGCGCGTGTTGTGGTTGTCGCGCAAGTAGGAGCCGCCATCCTCGCGCGCGGCCACCACACGCCCGGCCCAGCGGCGATCGGCGGTCAGCGGCGTGGAGTAGTCCGCCTGCGCGCGCGTGGTACCCCACGAGCCGTAGCGCAGGCCGAATGAACCCTGCCGCTGATTGGTCGGGCGCTTGCGCACATAGTTGATGGTGCCGGCAGCGTTGCCCACGCCGGTAAGCAGGCCGTTGGCGCCGCGGATCACTTCGATCTTCTCGTAGCCGAAGCTGTCCATCGCGCCGGTCGACACACCCCAGTTGTTGGGCAGCCCGGTACCGTCGATCTGCGTATTGAGGATGTCGAAGCCGCGTGCGCCATAGCTGGTGCGGTTGGTTTCCCACTCGTCCACCTGCACGCCGGTGGCCAGGCGCAATGCGTCGTTGACGCTGTGCGTGCCGAAATCATCCATCTGCTGGCTGGTGATCTCGCTGATTGACTGCGGCGTGTCCTTGATCGCCAGGTCGAGATTGGTTGCCCCGACGCTGGTGCGCTCGGCGCGCTGGGCGACGACCAGTACCTGGCCCAGGGTAGTGACGTCCGCAGGCGTGTAAGAAGCGGTCTGCGGCGGGTGGGGCCTGTCGACGGCGTATGCCTCGAAGGTAGCCAGCAGGACGCTGGCAGCAAGCAGGGACAGGCGGAGAGCGCTGACCGGACGGTGGCGAAGGAGCATCGAAATTCCCTGATATGCGTTGTCTGGACTGGCGCATCGGGTCTCCGGCGCCACTGAGCCGGCACATCGTAAATGAGAATGATTCGTGATTACAACGACGCGAGTGGTTGTAAAGGAAGGGGCGCCCCTGTGGCGACTTGTAAGATGAACGCGCGCCTCCGGCGGCGCTTCGATGCGTTCTAGTCGGGCGAGTCCGCCCATGCTCGAAGGTCGGCCGTTCTTCGATCCGCTGCAATCACCGAGGAGTCCCGAATGATTCGAATCGTCGCCATCGACCACGTCGTGTTACGCGTGCACGATCTCGAATCGACGCTGGCCTTCTACCGCGACGTGCTCGGCTGTACCGAGGAGCGTCGCCAGGAGGCCATCGGCCTGTACCAGCTTCGCGCCGGCAGCTCGCTGATCGACCTGGTGCCGATCGACGGGAAGCTCGGGCGCCTGGGTGGTGCCGGGCCAGGCTGGGAAGGGCACAACATGGATCACCTGTGCCTGAGCGTGGCGGACTACGACGAGGCAGCCATCGTGGCGCACCTGAAGGCGCATGGCGTGCGCGTGGGCGATATCGGCTCCCGTTATGGCGCGCAGGGCGAGGGACCTTCGATCTACTGCTACGACCCGCAGGGCAACATGGTGGAGCTCAAGGGGCCGCCTGTTTGAGCCCTTTCCCCTCCGGGGAGAAGGTTGGGTGACGGGGGATTCTTGCGACGGGCCGGCTTCGTGGGATTGCTCTTTCAAGAGCAGGCAGTGGCGAACCATCCCTGCGCGCCCCGGCCCTTTCCCCGGAGGGGAGAGGGCGCAGAAGCGAGAGGCCCGCGCGCTGCAGAATGCGGAAACGAAAAAGCCCGCCTTGCGGCGGGCTTCATCTACAATTGGTGCCCAGGAGAGGACTCGAACCTCCACGGTTTTACCCGCTAGTACCTGAAACTAGTGCGTCTACCAATTCCGCCACCTGGGCAGGTGTCGCGCGAGCCGTTCGGGCTGCGCGAGCCGCGTAGAGTAGGCATGTCCCCCCAGCTTGTCAACACTTCGTTGATAGGAAATTCATCGCAACGCGCGGCATGCTGCGCGGCGCTCCAACACAAGGATCTTTTGTGACCAGAAAGAAGACATCCCGCAGCGGCAAGGGCGGCGATACCGCGGCCCCGCGCGCCCCCAAACCACGCGCACGGGGCGGTTCACGGCGTACGCCGCCGGCCGGCGCGCCTGCCCACACGAAGGGCGGACGCGATCCGTTCGCCGAGCGCGAGGCACAACGCTATGAGCGGCCGATTCCCAGCCGCGAGGCGATCCTGGCGTTGCTGGACGAACGCGGCGAGATGCTGAGCGAGGCGCGCATTGCCGAGGCACTCGACCTCCATGAGGAAAGCGATATCAATGCGCTGCGCAAGCGGCTCGGCGCGATGGTGCGCGACGGCCAGCTGCTGCAGGGCCGGCGCGGTGATTTCGCGCCCGTGCGCAAGCTGGACCTGATCCCGGGCGTGGTGCTGGCCAATGCCGAGGGCTACGGCTTCCTGCGGCCGGACGAGGGCGGCGATGACCTCTACCTCTCGCCGCAGCAGATGCGCATGGTGCTGCACGGCGACCGCGTGCTCGCCAGCGTGGTCGGCATCGACCGGCGCGGCCGACGCCAGGGTGCGATCGCCGAGGTGCTGCAGCGGCGTTCGCCCCGGCTGGTCGGCCGTGTGGTGATCGAGAACGGCGTGACGCTGGTCTCGCCCGATGACCGGCGCCTGCACCAGGACGTGATGATCCCGCCGGGCAAGGAACAGGGCGCGCGCGCCGGCCAGATCGTGGTCGCGGAAATCACCGATCCGCCCACGCCGCATCGCGGACCGCTGGGCACGATCGTGTCGGTGCTTGGCGAGCGCCTGCAGCCCTCGCTGCTGGTCGAGATGGCCATCGCCAGCCACGACCTGCCGCATGAGTGGCCGCCTGAAGTGCTGCGCGATGCCGCACAGGTCGAGCCGGAAGTGACCTCGGCCGAGCGCCAGGGACGCACCGACCTGCGCAAGCTGCCGCTGGTCACCATCGACGGTGCGGACGCGCGCGATTTCGACGACGCCGTCTTCGCCGAACCACGCCGCGGTGGTGGCTGGCGCCTGGTGGTCGCGATCGCCGACGTCTCGCATTACGTCAAGGTCGGCAGCCCGCTGGACCGCGAGGCCTACGAGCGCAGTACCTCGACCTACTTCCCCGGCTTCGTGGTGCCGATGCTTCCGGAGACGCTGTCCAACGGCATCTGCTCGCTCAACCCCAAGGTCGAGCGGCTGTGCATGGTCTGCGACATGCAGATCAATGACGACGGCGAGGTAGTGAAGTCGAAGTTCTACGACGCGGTGATGCGCTCGCATGCGCGCCTCACCTACGACATCGTGTGGCAGGCGGTCGGCCTGCTCGACCCGGAGGCGCGCGATCAGGTCGCCGACGTGCTGCCGCAACTCGAACACCTGCACACGCTGTACAAGGCGATGGCCGCGCAGCGCAAGCGCCGCGGCGCGATCGATTTCGAGACGCCCGAGGTGAAGTTCCGCCTCGACCAGCGCGGCGAAGTCGAGGCCATGGGCGCCACCGAACGCAATGACGCGCACAAGCTGATCGAGGAGTGCATGATCGCCGCCAACGTCGAGGCGGCCACGTTCCTCAGCAAGAAGAAGATCCCGGCGTTGTTCCGTGCGCACGAGCCGCCGCCGGCGGAGAAGTACGAGGATCTGCAGCAGTTCCTGCGCGAGTTCAAGCTGCGCATGCCGCCGGTGGAGGAAGTGACGCCCGGGGACTTCGCCGACATCCTCCGCATGGTGCACGACCGCCCCGAGCGCGAGCTGATCCAGTCGGTGCTGCTGCGTTCGCAAAGCATGGCCGCCTACCAGCCGGAGAATCGCGGACATTTCGGGCTCTCGCTCGACGCGTACGCACACTTCACTTCGCCGATCCGCCGCTATCCGGACCTGCTCGTGCATCGCGCGATCCGTTACGCGCTGACCGGTGGCAAGCCCTCGGACTACGTCTATTCGCCCAGCGACATGGCTTCGATGGCGGTGCATTGTTCGCAGCGTGAGCGCCGTGCCGAGGAAGCGGAACGGGACGTCGACGAGCGCTTCAAGACCGCGTGGATGTCCAAGCACGTCGGCAGCGAGTTCGACGGCGTAGTCACCGGCGTGACCTCGTTCGGCCTGTTCGTGGAACTGGAGGAATCGCGCGTGTCCGGCCTGGTGCATATCAGTCAGCTGGCCAACGACTACTACCACTTCGACCCCATCCGGAAGCTGCTCAAGGGCGAGCGCACCGGCGATCAGTTCCGCCTGGGCGACCACGTGCGCGTGCAGGTGCTGCGCGCCAGCCTGGAGGATCGCAAGATCGATTTCCGGCTGGTGCCGCGGCGCGCTCAGGCCGAGCCGGCGACCGCCCCGCGCAAGGCTTACGACTACAGCGCGAGCGGCGAACGCTATTCGCTTCCCAAGCCGGCCAGTGCGCCGGCCGCCAAGCCGCCGGGCATGTTCGGCCGTGCGGCAAGGGCGGTGGGTCGGGCCTTCGGGCGCGGTGCCCCGGCACCGGCGGAGCCGCAGATGCCCGCTCCCCCGGCGCCTGTGATGGGTGATAATCGCGCGCCCCGCGGCAAGGCCACCAAGGTGGTATCCGAAGCCATGGGGCGGCAGGCACTCCCCCCCGAGGAAGGCCGGCCGAAGATTCGCAACAAGGCGGCCAAGGTGGCGTCCGAGGCGGTTGGCCGGTCGGCCCTCCCTCCCGAAGCAAGGCGGCAAGGCAAGGGTAGCCAGGTCAGGGACGAGCAGGCCGGTGGCGCCAAGGCCAAGGGCGATCGTCCCAGGCGCGCTCCAGGCGCGGCCGGCGAGACGGGCGGCAAGCGCAAGGCGCTGGAGGCCGCTTCTGCCGCCACCAAGCGCACAGGTCGCCAGCGCAAACCGAAGGGCAAGGCATGAGTGAGAGTTGGATCGTCGGTATCAACCCGGTCGAGGGCGCTCTGGCCAACGATGCCTCGCGCGTGCGCGAGTTGTTGGTGGACGTCGCCACCGCGCAGCGCAACGCGCGCATCAAGGACCTCGTCGACCAGGCGCGCAGCCACCATATCCCGGTACACCACCGTCCGCGCGAGCAACTGGACAAAATCGCGGGCGAGGCGCGTCACCAGGGCATCGTGGCGCTCTACGAGCCGCCGCCGATGACGCACGAGGACGAGCTGGCGGCGCTTATCGAACGCGACGGCATGGAAACGCTGGTGCTGGTGCTCGACGGCATCACCGATCCCCACAACCTGGGCGCCTGCCTGCGCTCGGCCGCAGCCGCGAAGGTCACGGCCGTGATCGTGCCGAAGGACCGCGCCGTGGGCCTGACGCCGGTGGTGCGCCGCGCTTCGGCCGGCGGCGCCGACCGCGTGCCGCTGGTGGCGGTGACCAATCTGGCGCGCACGCTGCGCGAACTCAAGGACGCCGGCGTGTGGATCACGGGGCTGGCCGGTGAGACCGGGACGTCCGTCTACGAGGTCGACTTCCGCGGGCCGGTGGCGCTGGTGCTCGGCAGCGAAGGCGAAGGCATGCGTCGGCTGACCCGCGAACTGTGCGATTTCGTGGCGAAGATCCCGATGCCGGGGACGATGGAGAGTCTCAACGTATCGGTCGCCACCGGCGTGGTGCTGTTCGAGGCGTTGCGCCAGCGTGGAGCGAAGCGATGAGCGCGCTGTTCTGGTACGACTGGGCCGGTTTCATCGGCGTGGTGCTGGTGCTGCTGGCGTTTCTCTTGCTACAGGCGCACAAGCTGCACGGTAATGGACTTACCTACCAGCTGATGAACGTCTTCGGTGCGTTGGGAGTGACGCTTTCGTTGCTGTTCGGCAGCTTCAACGTGTCCGCGTTCGCGCTGGAGGTGGCGTGGATGGCGATCGGCATCTTCGGCATCGTGCGTAGCGCGCGGCGGCGGCGGGTTGAAAGGACGGTGGGGCCGGATCTGTAGCTCCGCGCAAGGCCGCCCCCATTCGCCTGTCGGCACCTTCCCCCGTGGAACGGGGGAAGGCTCACTCGGAAAGCGTGACGCAAGGGGTGTGTTCCTTCCACCGTTCACGGGGGAAGGTGCCCGAAGGGCGGATGGGGGAGACCTTGCCTCAGCCCCCAGCTTCGGCATCTCCGGATTCGACGTGAAGTCGCGTTTGTCGCGCTCCCCCATGAAACGGGGGAAGGCTCACTCGGAAAAGCGTGACGCAAGGGGTGTGTTCCTTCCCCCGTTTACGGGGGAAGGTGCCCGAAGGGCGTATGGGGAAGCCTCGCCTCAGCCCCCAGCTTCAGCATCTCCGGATTAGACGTGAAGTCGCGTTTGTCGCGCCTCCCCGTGGAACGGGGAAAGGCTCACTCGGAAAGCATGACGCAAGGGTAAGTTCCTTCCCCCGTTCATGGGGGAAGGTGCCCGAAGGGCGGATGGGGGAAGCCGCGCCTCAGCCCCAGCTTCGGCATCTCCGGATTCGACGTGAGGTCGCTTGTCGCGCTTCCCCATGGAACGGGGAAGGCTCACTCGGAAAGCGTGACGCAAGGGGTGTGTTCCTTCCCCCGTTCACGGGGGAAGGTGCCCGAAGGGCGGAGGGGGAAGACCTTGCCTCAGCCCCCCAGCTTCGGCATTTCCGGATTCGACGTGAGGTCGCGCTTGTCGCGCTGCTTGTCCAGCGGCTCGCCGTACACCTGGTACCAGAGGTTCTCCGCGATGTTGGTCGCGTGGTCGCCGATGCGCTCGATGTTCTTGGCCATGAACAACAGGTGCGTGCACGGCGTGATGTTGCGCGGGTCCTCCATCATGTAGGTCAGCAGCTGCCGGAAGTAACCGGTGTAGGCCTCATCCAGCCCGGCGTCGCGTTTCCACACCTGGTAGCCCTGCTCGGCGTCCTGCCGGGCATAGGCACCGAGCACGTCGCGCACCTCGGCGGCCGCCAGCTTCGCGAGCAGGCCCAGGCCGCCGGTAGGGGTCACGGGCGCGACCATCGACAGCGGGATCGAGCGCTTGGCGACGTTGGCCGCGTAGTCGCCGATGCGTTCGATGTCGGAGGCGATGCGCAGGGCCGCAAACACGTTGCGCAGGTCGCCGGCCATCGGGGCACGCAGGGCGAGCAGGCGCACCACGTCGTGGCTGATTTCCTGTTCCAGCGCGTCGATCGCATCGTCGTTGGCAACCACGCGCTGGGCCGCGCGATCGTCGCGGCGCTCGACCACGTCGATGGCCGCCTCCAGCTGCGCGGCGGCGAGCTCGCCCATGCGGACGATCTCGCCGGTGAGGCGGGCCAGTTCGCTGTCGTAGCTCTTGATGATGTGGTCTTTGGTCATGGGTTCGTCTCGGGTAGTTCGTTAGGCGGGCAGAGCAAGGACATCACGGCAACCCCAGCCCTCGCCCAGCGCTCCTCCCCATCCTCGACAAAGGCCGGGGCAGAGCAGGCAGCTCGCGTCAGCCGAAGCGGCCGGTGATGTAGTCCTCGGTCTGCTTCTTGCCGGGTTTGGTGAAGATCTTCTCGGTTTCGTCGAACTCGACCAGCTCGCCCAGATACATGAAGGCCGTGCGGTCGGACACGCGCGCCGCCTGCTGCATGTTGTGCGTGACGATCACGATGGTGAACTGGCTTTTCAGCTCCTCGATCAGCTGCTCGATGCGGCCGGTGGCGATCGGGTCGAGCGCCGAGGTTGGCTCGTCCAGCAATAGCACTTCGGGCCTGAGCGCGATCGCGCGCGCGATGCACAGGCGCTGCTGCTGGCCGCCCGAAAGGCCCAGCGCGTTCTGCTTGAGTTTGTCCTTGACCTCGTCCCACAGCGCGGCGCCACGCAGCGCCTGCTCCACGCGCGCCTCCATGTCGGACTTCGACAGCCGCTCGTGGTGGCGGATGCCATAGGCGACGTTCTCGAAGATCGTCATCGGGAACGGCACCGGTTTCTGGAACACCATGCCGACCTTGCTGCGCAGGCGGTTGAGCGAGTAGCGCGGGTCCAGGATATTTTCGCCGTCCAGCTCGATCGAGCCGGTCGCCTTCAGCTTCGGGTAGATCGCGTAGATCCGGTTGAAGATCCGCAGCAGCGTGGATTTGCCGCAACCGGACGGCCCGATGATCGCCGTGACCTGCTTTTCGGGAATGTCCATGCCGATGTCTTTCAGCGCATGGAAGCCGTCGTAGTGGAAATTGAGGTCGCGGACCTTGAGCTTGGGCTCGGCCACGGGTGGCGCCATCGAGGGGGCCAGGGCGAGGGCGGCAGCGTTAGTCATGGGACACCTTGCGGGTAAACAGCAGGCGGGAGGCGAGGCTGAGCAGCAGCACGAACAGCGTGACCACGAAGGCGCCGGCCCAGGCCAGCGCATGCATCGTCTCGCCCGGATCGTTGGCGTACTGGTAGATCACCTGGGGCAGGCTGGACATCTTGTCCAGCGGGTTGAGCGTCATGAAGTTGTTGCCGAAGGCGGTGAACAACAACGGTGCGGTCTCGCCGCTGATGCGCGCGAGCGCCAGCAGCACGCCGGTAACGATGCCCGAACGCGCCGCGCGCAGCAGGATCTGCGAGGTCAGCTTCCACTGCGGCACGCCGAGCGAGAGCGTGGCCTCGCGCAAGGTGGAAGGCACCAGCCGCAGCATTTCGTCGGTGGTGCGCACGATCACCGGCAGCGCGATCAGCGCCAGCGCCACGCCGCCGGCGAAGCCGGAGAAGGTGGTGTTGCCGTGGGTCAGCGCGGTGCTCGGCAACACGATGATGGTGTAGACGAACAGGCCCATCACGATCGAGGGAGCCGACAGCAGGATGTCGTTCAAGAAGCGGATGGTCTCGCCCAGCCGCGTGCGGTTGGCGTATTCGGCCAGCCAGGTGCCCGCGAGCACGCCGATCGGCGTGGCGATGGCGATACCCACGAAGTTGATGATCAGGCTGCCGACCATGGCGTTGGCCAGGCCGCCCTGGTCGCCGTAGGCAGTGATCTTGGTGAACAGCTTCAGATCGAGCGCGGCGATGCCCTGGCGCAGGGTTTCCCACAGGATCCAGGCAAGGAAGGCCAGGCCGATCAGCGTGGCGAGCGTGCTGAGGACGAGCGCCATGGCGTTGGTCAGGCGGCGGCGGAAGTACAGCAGATCCATCAGCGGCCCTCCCGGCTGGCCAGGCGGCGCAGCATCAGCCGCGCGATCAGCAGCACGATGAAGGTCACCACGAACAGCAGGAACGCCAGCGCCATCAGCGCCGATTTCTGCAGCCCCACCGCCTCGCTGAACTGGTTGGCGATGGTCGAGGCGATCGAGGAGCCGGGGTCGAGTAGCGAGGCGGACAGGTCCATCGCGTTGCCGAGCACGAAGGTCACCGCCATGGTCTCGCCCAGCGCACGGCCGAGCCCGAGGAAGATGCCGCCGATCACCGCCGAGCGCGTGTACGGCAGCACGATGTCCCAGGACACTTCCCAGGTGCTGGAGCCGAGCGCATAGGCGGATTCCTTCAGGCGCGTGGGTACGGTCTGAAAGACCTCACGCATCACCGAGGAAATGAACGGGATGATCATGATCGCCAGCACGATCCCGGCAGTGAGGATGCTTGCGCCGAACGGGTAGTCGCTGGCGAACAGCTTGCCGACGAACGGCACGTGCGTGGCCACCCACGAGGGGTTGCCGTCATCCGGGTTGTTGCCGAGGTAGTTGGTCAGCCACGGCTTGACGTGCTCGGCGAAGAACGGCGCGAAGACGAACAGGCCCCACATGCCGTAAATGATCGAGGGAATGCCCGCCAGCAGCTCGATCGCCGAGGCGACCGGCGTGCGCAGCCAGCGCGGCGCGACTTCCGAGAGATAGAGCGCGATGCCGAAGCTCACCGGAACGGCGATCAGCAGCGCGATGAACGAGGTGGCGAGCGTGCCGTAGACCGGCACCAGCGCCCCGTATTCCTGGCTGCTGGGGTCCCACGCGGAACTGACCAGGAAGTGCCAGCCGAACGTGCCAAACGCCTCGCGCCCGCCCCACAGCGTGGCGAACGCGGCGCCCAGCAGCGCGGCCAGGACGATCAGCGCGCAGGCCTTGAGCAGGCCGGCGAACAGGCGGTCGTGGCGGGCGTCGTGCCTGGCGCGCTGCTCGGGCATATCGGTGGCGGGAATGGTGGACATCAAGTGGGTCGCATGAAGGGAGCCGGGCTCCAGTGGTTGCTTCCTCCGCGCGCGGAGGATGGTGTCCGAAGGACTGAAGGGAACGTTCGGCGAAAAGGCATCCCTGTCGCCCTGTCGGCACCTTCCCCCGCGGGCGGGGGAAGGGCCGGCTGGCGTATGACTGCCGTTTGGGTGTCAGTGCTTGTATTCCGAAGCCCAGTAGGCCTCGATCTTCTGCACCAGGTTCGGCGGCAGCGGCACGTAGTCGAGCGCGGCCGCCTGCTGCTGGCCGTTCTCCAGCGCCCACTTGAAGAAGTCGAAGGCGACCTTGCTGTGCTCGGCGTTCTTCGGCTGCTTGTACATGATCACCCAGGTGGTCGCGGTGATCGGCCAGGCCTTGGCGCCGGGCGCGTTGGTCATGATCAGGTTGAAGTCCTTGGCGCTGGCCCAGTCGGCGGTGGCGGCCGCAGCGGCGAAGCTGTCGGCGTTCGGCGCGACGACGTTGCCGGCGGCGTTCTTCAGGTCCACCCAGCTGATCTTGTTCTTCACCGCGTAGGCGTATTCGACGTAGCCGATCGAACCCTTGATCTGCTTGACATACTGCGACACGCCCTCGTTGCCCTTGCCGCCCACGCCGGTCGGCCAGTCGACCGAGGTACCGAACTTGACCTGGCTGGCCCACTCGGGGCTGACCTTGGACAGGTAGTTGGTGAAGTTGAACGAGGTGCCCGAACCGTCGGAGCGGTGCACGACGGTGATCTTGCCCGCCGGCAGCTTGAGGCCGCTGTTGAGCGCGGCGATCTTCGGGTCGTTCCAGTTCCTGATCTTGCCCAGGAAGATGTCGGCCAGCGTCGCGCCGTCGAGCTTGACCTGGCCAGCCTGCACGCCGGCGATGTTGACCACCGGCACGATGCCGCCGACCACGACCGGGAACTGGCCCAGGCCGAACTTCGCGAGGTCCTCGGCCTTCATCGGCGCGTCGGAAGCGCCGAAGTCGATCGTGCCTTCCTTGATCTGCGCGATGCCGGCGCCGGAGCCGACCGACTGGTAGTTGAGCTGGTTGCCGGTCTTTTCGGCATAGGCGGCGGACCACTTGGACAGCACCGGATAGACGAAGCTGGAACCGGCGCCGGTGATGTCGGTGGCCTGGGCGGCGTTGGCGCCCATCAGCGTGGCGGCAGCCAGCACGGCGGCGGTGCCGAAGCGGGAAACGGTGGTGGTTGCTTTCAACACGGTCGGTCCTCTTGGAAGTGTGCGTCGCGGGCGGATTCCCGGCGGACGCATTTGAGGTCAGGCGTGTTGCAATGAAATGAGATGAATGTTGCAGCGTGATGACACGCCGCATCCGGCTGTCATGAAAAGCGGTCAGATCAGGGTCAGTCCGACCTGGTCGCGCTCGAGCGTTTCCAGCCGCCGCCAGCGATTGACGATCGAGCAGAACAGTTCCGCCGTGCGCTCGGCATCGTAGATGGCCGAATGCGCCTCGCGTCCGTCGAACGCATGGCCGGCCGCCTGCACCGCCTTGCTGAGCACGGTCTGTCCGTAGGCCAGGCCGCTCAGCGTCGCCGTGTCGAAGCAACTGAACGGGTGGAACGGATTGCGCTTGTGCCCGCAGCGGCGCACGGCCGCGTTGAGGAACGCTAGGTCGAAGGCCGCGTTGTGGCCGACCAGCACGGCGCGCTGGCACTCGCTCTCGCGCATGGCCTGGCGCACCGGGTTGAACACATGGTCCAGCGCCTGCCGTTCGGACAGCGCACCGCGCAACGGATTGTCCGGGTCGATGCCGGTGATCTCCAGCGAGCGCGGGTCGATGCGGGCGCCGGGGAAGGGCTCCACATGCGTAAACACGGGCGCGCGCGGGTGCAGGTAACCCTCGCCGTCCATCCCCAGGGTGACCACGGCGATCTCCAGCAATGCGTCGTGTTCGGCATCGAAACCGCCGGTTTCCACGTCCACGATCACCGGCATGAAGCCGCGGAACCGCTGGCACATCCGGGCAGCCATGCTGTTGCTTACGTATTCCATCGACGGAGCATATCAGCGCCCGGTGGGGCGCTCGCGAAGTCCGCGTCTGCACCCTGATGCGTAGTGTCTTCGTTCTGTCACGCAACCGGCATGGAACCGTAAACGAAGCGACGCATCCTGCCTCCATCCCAGCTTGGCCTTCCGGATCGAAAGGGGGCGGTCGAGGGGTTCCTACCAACAGTGGAGAGACACATGCGTTCGAAGATGCTCGTGGTGGCGATCGCCGCCGGTTTGGGCCTGGCAGGCGCCGGCGTGCATGCGGCACCGGCCCCGCAGGATGCGCAGTCGGCTGCGCGCAGTGCGGAGGTCGAGCAACTGAAGGCCCAGTTGGCCGCCCTGCAGGCGAAGATGGACGAGCTGGAACAGCGCACCGACGCGCAGTCCGACATCAACGTGAGCACCGGCCAGAACATCGAGGCGCTGCAGAAGTCGCAGGCCGCGGCGCCCTCGCTGGAAAAGGCGCTGGCCGACACCAGCTTCTCCGGCAAGATGTATTTCGACTTCTCGAACATCGACCAGAAGAACAGCGACACGGGCAAGACCGACGCCTCGGGCACGGGCCTGGACGTCAAGCGCTTCTACCTGGGCGTGGACCACCAGTTCAACGACATCTGGTCGGCCAACCTCACGACGGACTTCAACTACGTCAGTAATGACGGCGAGACCAACCTGTTCGTCAAGAAGGCGTACGTGCAGGGCAAGTTCGACCCGGCGGCCGTGCTGCGCATCGGTTCGGCGGACATGCCGTGGATTCCCTTCGTGGAGAGCTACTACGGCTTCCGCTATGTCGAGAACACCCTGACCGACCGCCTGAAGTACGCCAACTCGGCCGACTGGGGCCTGCACCTGTTCGGTAACCTGGGCGCCAACAAGGCCGCCAATTACGCGGTGTCGGTGGTCAACGGCGGCGGCTACAAGAACCCGGGTCGCAGCAAGGGCGTGGACATCGAGGGCCGCGTGGGCTTCGTGCCGTTCGAAGGCATGATCGTCGCCGTCGGCGGCTACAGCGGTCACCTCGGCAAGGAGACCGAGAGCATCGATGCGCCCCAGACCGCCCAGCGCGGCGACCTGATGGTCGCCTACGCGGACAAGAAGGTGCGCGTGGGCGCCGAATACTTCACCGCGAAGAACTGGGGCAACCTCGTCCTGAGCCCGGTCGAAGACAAGGCGGACGGCTACTCGCTGTGGGGCTCGGTCGCGCTCACCGATGACATCGCCCTGTTCGCCCGCTACGACAACGCGAAACTGAGCAAGGACCTGGACGACGAAGCCAAGGACGTCTACTACAACCTCGGCCTGCAGTACCAGGTGACCAAGGGCTTCAAGCTGGCCGCGGTGTGGAAGCACGAAAAGGCCGAGCGCTCGGTCGCCGATCCGGTGCCGCCGCATGTACAAAACGTCAAGACGAACGAGATCGGCGTGTTCGGCGAGGTCGCGTTCTAGGCAGCCGCTGCGTTTGCCTGCTCTTGAACAAACCTTCACGCGGGCCGTGGATCATTAGCCCCGTGTCAAGGAGTGGTTATCGGAAGGGAGTTCTACCCAGGGAGGGACAACGGCGGGCCGCAAGCCCGCCGTTATTTTTTTTGGCCTCGCATAACTTTGTCTGCGAGGCTCGAATGAACACCGTGCTGCGCGGTTTCGCGGCTGCACGAGGGCATGGAGCAGGCACGGCCGTGCTGCTATCGTCGCGCTGCCCTTGGACTTGCCAGGAGGTCTCCATGCACATCCGCAAGCTCACCGACCAGGTCAGCGTGTCACCGCAGATCCTGCCCGGCGAAATGGCCGACCTCGAAGCGGCCGGCTTCCGCAGCGTGATCAACAACCGCCCCGACGGGGAGGCGGACGACCAGCCTTCCAGTTCGGAGATGGCGCAGGCGGCCGCCGCGAACGGCCTCGCCTACCGGGACATTCCGGTCGTGCCGGGGCGTTACGACGCCGACGTCGTCGACGCGATGGCACAGGCGCTGGATGAGATGCCCGCGCCGGTGCTCGCCTTCTGCCGTACCGGCACGCGTTCGACCACGCTGTGGGCTCTGCAGGCGGCCCGTGAGGGCGAAGCCGAAGCGATCGTGAAGACGGCGGGCGATGCCGGTTACGACATCGCTGCGCTTGCGCCGCGGCTGCGGGCGATGCGGCATGCCTGAGCGGATGCAGGTCGATCGCCTCTGCTGTTGCCGGTTCCTCGCGTGATGCCGGTGCCGGGAGCTGGCGAGTTGCTGGCGGTGCTGTGCGGATCGGCCGTGGGGTTTTCGCTCGCGCTGATCGGCGGCGGCGGGTCGATCCTCGCTACGCCCTTGCTGCTGTACGTCGTCGGCGTACGCGACCCGCACATGGCGATCGGCACCAGTGCGGTGGCGGTATCGGCCAATGCTTTCGCCAACCTGCTGCCGCATGCGCGTGCGGGGCACGTGCGCTGGCGCGCAGCGTTCGTGTTCGCCGCGGCCGGCGTACTCGGCGCCTGGCTGGGATCGAGCGCGGGCAAGGCGATGGACGGCCACCGCCTGTTGGCGCTGTTCGCGCTGCTGATGCTGGTGGTGGCGTTCCTGATGTTGCGCGGGCGGCGTAGTGGGGCAGGGGACCGCTATCCGTTGCCCCATACCTTGCCGCGGTTGGGCGCGGTCGGTATCGGCGCAGGCGGACTGGCCGGTTTCTTCGGTATTGGCGGCGGCTTCCTGATCGTGCCCGGGCTGATGTTCGCCAGCGGCATGGAGATCATCAACGCGATCGGTACCTCGTTGTTTTCCGTCGGGACCTTTGCCGCGACGACCGCGGGCAACTACGCGGCCTCGGGCCTGGTCGACTGGCGTGTCGCGGCCGAGTTCATCGGCGGTGGCGTGATCGGCGGCTGGCTGGGTGCCCTGGGTGCGCGTCGCCTGGCAGGCACACGTGGCGCGCTCAACGTGGTGTTTGCCGGCGTGATCGTGGTGGTGGCGATCTACATGCTCTACCGGTCGCTGACCCACGCGGCTTGAGGCGGCATTGGCGGGCGTGCATGCGCCCATCGGCGTACGGCCAAACCAGCCTTACCGGGGCATCACGCCCAAAAACGCCCCCATCCGCCTGTCGGCACCTTCCCCGCGTTCGCGGGGGAAGGCTCGGCAGCGTGGCGCCGCGGCCTTTGCCCCTTTCCCGCTCGCTGGGGGAAGGCTCGGCAGCGTGGCGTCGCGCCCTTTGCCTCTTTCCCGCTCGCTGGGGGAAGGCTCGGCAGCGTGGCGTCGCGGCCTTTGACCCTTTCCCGCTCGCTGGGGATGGCGCGGCAGCGTGGCGCCGCGCCCCCGATCCTTCCCCCGTTGACGGGGGAAGGTGCCCGAAGGGCGGATGGGGGAGGCCTTGCGAGGAACCCGCCCTACGCCGGCAATGTCTTGTGCTTGTACCGACAGAGGTCGCGGATCGGGCAGATCGGGCAGTCGGGCTTGCGTGCCTTGCACACGTAGCGACCGTGCAGGATCAGCCAGTGGTGGGCATCCTTCTTGAATTCGGCCGGCACCACTTTTTCCAGCTTGTCCTCGACCGCCCGCACGTCCTTGCCCGGCGCCAGGCCGGTACGGTTGGAGACACGGAAGATGTGCGTGTCCACCGCGATGGTCGGCTCGCCGAAGGCGGTATTGAGGACCACGTTGGCCGTCTTTCGCCCGACACCCGGCAGTGCTTCCAGCGCCTCGCGTGTGCGCGGCACCTCGCCGCCGTGCTGCTCGATGAGGAGCCGGCACAGCGCGATCACGTTCTTCGCCTTCGCGTTGTACAACCCGATCGTACTGATGTAGCGCTTCAGGCCTTCCTCGCCCAGCGCCAGGATCGCCTGCGGTGTGTTGGCCTTCGGGTAGAGCTTGCGGGTGGCCTTGTTGACGCCCACGTCGGTGGCCTGCGCCGAGAGCACGACCGCGACCAGCAGCTCGAACGGCGTGCGGTATTCCAGCTCGGTGGTGGGGTGCGGGTTGAGCTCGCGCAGACGGGTGAACAGCTCGACGACGTCGGCGCGCTTCATGCCCGGGAACCCTGTTTGGCGCGGGCGCGCGCGAGTGCCGCCAGCACCGGGTTCTGCGGGGTGGAGGGTGTATCGACCGCCGCCTTGCGCGCGGCCAGTTCTGCTTCGCGCTCGCCCCGTTCCCGGGCCAGGCGTACTTCGCGGCGCTGGAAGTGCGCGCGGCAAGCCTCCGCGTGGGCGGGGTCTTCCACCTGCGCCAGGGGCATGGGTTCAAGCACGATGCAGTCGACCGGGCAGGCCGGTACGCACAGCTCGCAACCGGAGCACTGATCGGGCAACACCGTGTGCATCAGCTTGGCCGCACCGACGATGGCATCGACCGGGCAGGCCTGGATGCACTTGGTGCAGCCGATGCAGTCGGCCTCGACGATGCGCGCGAGTGTGCGCGGCTTCTCCACGCCGTGTGCGGGATCGAGCGGCAGCACGGGCGTGCCCAGCAGCGCCGCAAGCTTCGCAATGCCGGCCGCCCCACCGGGTGGGCAGCGGTTGATCGGCGCGTCGCCGCGCGCCATCGCCTCGGCGTATGGGCGACAGCCGTGGAAGCCGCACTGCTCGCATTGGGTTTGCGGCAGCAGGGCGTCGATGCGGGTAACCAGATCGGTGACGTCGTTCATGATGTTCCGGGCGCCGTGCCGGGCGGGCATCGGCATAATCAGCGCCCTATTGTCCCGCAACTTGGCAGGAGCTTCACATGACCCGTTTCCGTCCTTCCCTCCGCGCTGCATCGCTGTTGCTGGCTGCCGCCATCGGCATGAGCGGCACGTTGTTGCTCACTCACGCCACGCCAGCACGGGCGGAGACCGTGCAAGGCGATACCGTCACGGTGTTCGTCGATGCCACGCTGGGCTTCCGCAAGAACCACATGGCCAAGAAGCTCACCGAGTCGCACGCCGAGTACGCCGCGCGCGGTTATCACGTGGTGGACCTGTCGGCCTACAACGAGAACGGCGACCTGGTCGGGTTCTTCGTCACCTACGCGCGCTAACGGGTTTAACTGTAGGAGCGCACCTGTGCGCGACCGGAAGCCTCACGGTCGCGCACAGGTGCGCTCCTACAAAGAGCGTGTCAGCGGACCGTTGCGCCGGGCTTCGCACCCTGGTCGGCATCCAGCAGGAACAGGTCGCTGCCGCCATCCCCGGCCGACAGGATCATCCCCTCGGACAGCCCGAAGCGCATCTTGCGCGGCGCCAGGTTGGCGACGAACACCACGTTGCGGCCGACCAGCTTTTCCGGCTCGCCGTAGGCGGCCCTGATGCCGGAAAAGATCTGCCGCGTGCCCAGCGGGCCGGCGTCCAGCTCGAAGCGCAGCAGCTTGTCCGAGCCTTCCACGAACTCGCAGGTGGTGACCTTGCCGATGCGCAGGTCGAGCCTGGCGAAGTCGTCGATGGCAATGGTGGCGGGCGTGTCGGTGGCGGGTGCTGCTGGCTCGATCATGGGCTTGCGGGTTTCCTTGGATGACTTGGGCGCGGCCGCCGGCGCGGGCGCGAGCGATTCTCTGGACGCGTCGATCATGGCCTCGATGCGCTTCGGATCGATGCGCGCGAGCAGCGGCTCGAACGGACCGATCGCGTGGCTGTGCAGTTCCGCGCGGGCGTCGTCGAAGTCGGCGATCGGCGCCTGCAGGAAACTTTCCGCCGCGGCCACGGTGGCCGGCAGGATCGGCTTGAGCAGCCCGGCAAGCAGGCGGAAGGCGGCGAGCGCGAACGAGCACACCTGGTGCAGCTCGGCGCGACGCGATTCGTCCTTGGCCATGGTCCAGGGCGCGGTGGCGGCGATGTGGCCGTTGACCAGGTCCGCCATCAGCACGAAGCGGCGGGTAACCTCGGCGAAATCGCCGGCGTCGTACAGCGCGTCGATGCCGTCGTAGTGCTCCAGCAGCGTGTTCCACAGCGTCTGTTCGGCGGCACCGAAGCGCGCACCCAGGCGGCCGTCGAAGAACTTGTGCACGAAGCCCGCGGTGCGGCTGGCGATGTTCACCCACTTACCGACCAGGTGAGAGTTGACGCGTTCCTCGAAGGCCTTCAGGTCCAGGTCCACGTCCACCGGTGCGTCGTCCAACATGCTGGCGAAGTAGTAGCGCAGGAACTCGGGATTCAGGCCCACGTCCAGGTAGGCGCGCGCCTGGATGAAGGTACCGCGCGACTTGGACATTTTCGCGCCGTTGACGGTCAGGTAGCCGTTGACGTGCAGCGCGGTCGGCGTGCGGAAGCCGGCGCCGTGCAGCATCGCCGGCCAGAACAGGCCGTGGAAATTGATGATGTCCTTGCCGATGAAGTGGTGCATCTCGGCGCGGCTGGACGGCGCGAGGAAGTCGTCGAACTTCAGGCCGCGCGCGTTGCACAACGCCTTGAAGCTGGCCAGGTAGCCGACCGGCGCGTCCAGCCAGACGTAGAAGAACTTGCCCGGCGCGTCGGGGATCGGGAAGCCGAAGTAGGGTGCGTCGCGGGAGATGTCCCAGTCCTTCAGACCGCCGTCCAGCCACTCGCGCAGCTTGGCCGCCACGCCCGCGTTGGCCACCGGCTTGCCGCCGGTGTAGCGGCCGGCGAACCAGTCGCGCAACAGGGCCTCGAACTTCGACAGTTCGAAGAAGTAGTGTTCCGAGTCGCGCAGCACCGGCGCAGCGCCGGAAACCACGGAGTAGGGCTCGATCAGGTCGGTCGGTGCGTAGGTGGCGCCGCAGTTCTCGCAGTTGTCGCCGTACTGGTCGCTCGTGCCGCAGCGCGGGCAGGTGCCCTTGATGTAGCGGTCCGGCAGGAACATTTCCTTTTCCGGGTCGAACAGTTGCTTGATGTCGCGGCGCGCGATGAAACCGCCGTCGCGCAGGCGCGTGTAGATCAGCGTCGCCAGCTCGCGGTTTTCTTCCGAGTGCGTCGAGTGGTAGTGGTCGAAGTGCACGCCGAAGTCGGCGAAATCCGCCTCGTGCCCGGCGCGGATGCCCTCGATGAACGCCTCCGGCGTCATGCCGGCCTTCTGCGCGGCGAGCATGATTGGCGTGCCGTGCGCGTCGTCCGCGCAGACGTACACCACCTCGTTGCCGGCCATGCGCTGCGCGCGCACCCAGATGTCGGCCTGGATGTAGCCCAGCAGGTGGCCCATGTGTAGCGGGCCGTTGGCGTAGGGCAAGGCGTTGGTGACGAGCAGGCGGCGGGTCATGGCGGGCAGGCGTTCCGGCGGGATCGCACATTATGGCACGGGGGTTTGGATGGCCGAACGCGCAGAAGCCCTCGCAGGAGCGCATCCTGTGCGCGACCGCGCGCATCCCGGTCGCGCACAGGTGCGCTCCTACAGAGGGGCGGGGCGATGTTGCAGCGCAGCGTCAGGGGTTCGATAATTGGCGGACGCAGGCTGTTCCTGCCGGAAACACATCTGTCATGCACCTGAACATGCTCAAGGCCAAGATCCACCGTGCAACCGTGACCCACGCGGAATTGCACTACGAGGGCTCGATCGCGATCGACGGCCTGCTGCTGGATGCCTCGGGCATCCGCGAGTACGAGCAGATCCACGCGTGGAACATCAACAGCGGGCAGCGTTTCGTGACCTACGCGCTGCGCGCGGAGGAAGGCTCGGGGATCATCTCGGTCAACGGCAGCGCTGCGCGCAGCGCGCAGGCCGGCGACCTGATCATCATCGCCGCCTTCGTCGGGCTCAGCGAGGCGGAACTGGAGAAGTTCCAGCCGACGCTGGTGTACGTGGATGCGGACAATCGCATCAGCCACACCAACCGCTCGATCCCAAAGCAGATGGCGGCCGCCTGACCGGATCCTTCCTCCGCGTCCGCCCGTGCCGTGATTCTTCCCCCGCGTTCGCCGGGGAAGGCTCGAACGCGTGATGCCACCCGACGTGTCGGACCTGGACGCCGCGTCGGCGTAGCCCCGCGAACCTTCCCTCGTTTACGGGGAAGGTGCCCGCAGGGCGTACCTTGCGAAAGGCTCGCCCAGGCATCGCGCCGAAAAGCACCATCGCCTCTCGGCACCACCCCCCACGTTCGCGGCGAGGCTCGGGTGCGTGGTGCCGCCCGACGTGTTCCTCACGCGCGCCCGGCTTAAGATGCAAGGCTTCCCTCGCCAGCGCGTCTGCCCATGCCCGCCAACGTCCCGACGTACGCTTCGCTGTTCGCCGACCACGCCCGTCGCCTTTCGCAGACCCACCTGCGCACGCTGATCGCCGATGCGGCCCGCGGGGCGCGCCTGCGCCACCGCGCCGGCCCGCTGCTGCTCGACCTCAGCCGGCAGAAGCTGGACGTGCCGGCACTCGATGCCCTGGGTGCGCAGCTGGAAGCGAGCGGCTGGGAAGCGGCGCGTGACGCGATGTTCGCCGGCGAGCCGATCAACACCTCCGAGGACCGCGCGGTGCTGCACACGGCGCTGCGGGCGGGCGCTTCGTCGATGCCCTCGCCGGCACCGGCCGGGGCACGCCGCGAGATCGAGGCGACACTCGAGCGCATCGGCCAGCTTGTCGACGCCATCCATGGCGGCCAGCAGGCGGCCCTGGGGCTGCCCGACACGGTCACCGACATCGTCAACATCGGCATCGGCGGTTCGGACCTGGGGCCCCGGCTTGCCGTTGCCGCGCTCGCCCCGTTCCGCACGCCGAAAGTGCGCAGCCATTTCCTCACCAACGTCGACGGCCAGGCTGCCTACGACCTGATCACCCGCCTCGATCCGAGGACCACGCTGGTGATCATGGTTTCCAAGACCTTCACCACGCAGGAAACGCTGCTCAACGGCAACGTGCTGCGCGGCTGGATCCTGGAGGCCTGCAACGGCGACGAGCGCGAGGTGGCGCGGCATTTCCTGGCGGTCAGCGCCAACACGGAGGTCGCAGGCAGCTGGGGCGTGCCGCTCAGGCAGATCTTCCCGATGTGGGACTTCGTCGGTGGGCGCTACTCGCTGTGGTCGGCGGTCGGGCTGTCGCTGGCCCTGGCGATCGGCACGCAGGGCTTTCGCGCCGTGCTGGCCGGCGGTGCGCGCATGGACGACCACTTCCGCAGCGCGCCCTGGCAGCAGAACCTGCCGGCGCTGCTGGCGCTCGTCGAGATATGGAACCGCGACGTGCTGGGCTACCCGACGCGCGGCGTGGTGCCTTACGCGGACCTGCTCGGCGACCTGCCGAGCTACCTGCAGCAGCTGGAAATGGAGAGCCTGGGCAAGTCGGTGACGCCGCAAGGCCAGCCAGTGGGCCAGCCCACCGTGCCGGTGGTCTGGGGCAGCGTCGGCACCAATGCGCAGCACGCCTATTTCCAGGCGCTGCACCAGGGTACCGAGGTGGTGCCGCTGGACCTGATCGGCATCGTCAACCCGGCGCATCCGCTGCATGGCAATCACGACGCGCTGCTGTCCAACCTGCTCGCGCAGGCGGCCGCGCTGGCGCTGGGCAAGACCACCGAGGAGGCGCTGGCCGAGAACCCCGCTGGCGGCCCGACGCTGGCAGCCCAGCGCACCTTCCCGGGCGACCGCCCGAGTTCCGTGATCCTGCTCGATGCGCTCACCCCCGAGAGCCTGGGCGCACTGATCGCACTGTATGAGCACAAGGTGTTCCTGCTCGGCCACCTGTGGGGCATCAACGCGTTCGACCAGTGGGGCGTGGAGCTGGGCAAGAGCATCGCGCGGCAAATCCTGCCGGCGTTGCGTGGCGAGCAGTCGGACGTGCCGCCGCTGGATGCGGCGACCTGCGCACTGATCGGCGCCATCCACGAGCGCCGCACCTGACGTGGAGGAGCGCACCTGTGCGCGACCGGTGACGCCGCACACCCGGTAGTTGCCCGCCTGGCGGTCGCGCACAGGGTGCGCTCCTACAGCGGCGCGGTTCCGTGGCGTGCCAGTGCCCAGGCGACATGTTCGCGGACGACGGGCGAGGGGTGCTGTTCCCGCGTACGCAAGGCGGCGACCACCTCGGCCGTCGGGGGCGCATTGCCCAACGCGACCGCGATGTTGCGCAGCCAGCCTTCGTAGCCGGTACGGCGGATCGCCATGCCCTCGGTGCGGCGCAGGAACTCCTCCTCGCTCCACGCGAACAGCGCCACCAGCTTCGCGCCGTCCAGGCTGTGCCGCGGCGCGAAGTCCGGCTCCGTGGCGTCCTGTGCGAACTTGTTCCAGGGGCACACCAACTGGCAGTCGTCGCAGCCGAAGATGCGGTTGCCCATCGGCGCGCGCAGATCCTCGGGGATCGAGCCCTTCAGTTCGATCGTGAGGTAGGAGATGCAGCGGCGCGCGTCGAGCCGGTAAGGACCCACGATCGCCTGAGTGGGGCAGACGTCGATGCAGCGCGTGCAGGTGCCGCAGTGCGCCGTGGCGGGCGCGTCGATCGGCAACGGCAGGTCGGTGTAGAGCTCGCCGAGGAAGAAGTAGGAGCCGGCGTCCTTGTTGATGAGCACGGTGTGCTTGCCGATCCAGCCCAGCCCGGCGTTGCGCGCGAGCGCCTTCTCCAGGACCGGCGCCGAATCCACGTACGCGCGGTAGCCGAACTCGCCGATCGCCGCGCGGATGCGCTCGGCGAGCTTCTGCAGCCGGTTGCGCATCAGCTTGTGGTAATCGCGGCCCAGCGCATAGCGGGCCACGTAGCCGGCCTCGCCGTCGTTAATCACGTCCCAGGCGTGCCGGGTCCCCGGCGCGCGGTAATCCATGCGCACGGAAATCACGCGCAGGGTGCCCGGTTCCAGTTCGGCAGGACGGCTGCGGCGGGTGCCGTGGCGGGCCATGTAGTCCATTTCGCCGTGCAGACCGTCCTCGAGCCAGCGTTCCAGGTGCGACTCGTCCTCGCCCAGCTCGACGCCGCTGATGGCGGTTTGCGCAAACCCGAGCTCGTGCGCCCACTGTTTGATCTCGCGGGCCAGGGCGGCGTAGTCGGGGGAGGGAACGACGGACATGCATCCATTGTAAGTGCGGGCCCGCACCTATAATCGCCCGATGACCGCGCCACATCGCCACGCCCTGTACACCGTCGCCCAAGTGCGCGCGCTGGACCGGCGTGCGATCGAGGTGCTGGGGATTCCCGGCTACGAGCTCATGCGCCGCGCGGCGGCCGCGGCGTTCGCCAGCCTTCGCCGGCATTGGCCGCACGCGCAGCGCATCGCGGTGTACTGCGGGCCAGGCAACAACGGCGGCGACGGCTATCTGCTCGCGCTGCTGGCGCACGAAGCCGGCATGGCGGCCGACGTGCTGGCCTTGGCCGAGGCTGCGGGCGAGGGGGACGCAGCCCGCGCCCGGACCGCCTGCGAGCAGGGAGGCGTACCGGTCCATCACTGGGACGGCATGTCACCGTTGCCCGAAGCGGACGTGTACGTCGACGCGCTCTATGGCACCGGCCTGAACCGCCCGCCGCAGCCGGCCGCGGCCGCGCTGATCGAGCGACTCAATCTAGGCGGCAGGCCCATCCTGGCTCTGGACGTGCCCTCGGGGTTGAACGCCGACACCGGTCGCTGCCCGGGCGTGGCGATCCGCGCTAGCCTCACGGTCAGCTTCATCGCGGCCAAGCGTGGCCTGCATACCGGCCAGGCCAGCGCACATACCGGGCGCATCGAGCTGGCCACGCTTGGGTTGCCCGAAAGCCTGTGGCAGGAAGCGCCCGATGCGCACCTGCTCGAAGCGGCAACGTTGCCGCCACGCCCGCGCGATGCGCACAAAGGGCGCAACGGCCACGTATTGGCCATCGGCGGCGACCACGGCACCGCGGGCGCGGTCCGCCTGTGCGGGGAGGCCGCCCTCCGCGGCGGTGCGGGCCTGGTCAGCGTGGCGACGCGGGCCGAGCAGCTGGTCTCGCTCAACGCCGCCCGCCCCGAACTGATGGCGCATGCGGTCAACGGTCCCCAGGCACTGGAGCCCTTGCTCGAGTGGGCGACCGTACTGGCGGTCGGCCCGGGCCTGGGACAAGGCGCCTGGGGGCACGCGCTCTGGCTGACCGCCCTGGACAGCACGCTGCCGCTGGTGCTCGATGCCGACGGTCTCAACCTGCTGGCGGCCGAGCCGCGGCGCTTTGATCCGACGCGGCAGGTGGTGATCACGCCACACCCGGGCGAGGCGGCGCGGCTGCTGGGGTGTTCCGTTGCCGACGTCGAGCATGATCGCTTCGCCGCCGCTCGCGCGCTTGCACAACGCTTCGGCACGGTGGCGGTGCTCAAAGGTGCCGGTTCGCTGGTGGCCGACGCGGATGGCCGTCTGGACGTCTGCCCCTGGGGCAACCCGGGCATGGCCTCGGGCGGCATGGGCGACCTGCTGACGGGCCTTGTCGCTGCCTTGCTGGCGCAAGGCTGCAGCGCCCGGGATGCCGCCCGCCTGGGCGTGGGCCTGCATGCCCGTGCCGGCGACCTGGCCGCCCGCGAAGGTGAGCGCGGCCTGCTCGCCAGCGACCTGTTCGTCCCGCTGCGCCACCTTCTGAACGGACTGGATGCATGAGCTACTGGACCCTCCCCGACGAAACTGCCACCACGGCGCTGGCCCAGCGCTTCGCCTCGGCGGTCGACGGCGGCCTGGTGATCTACCTGCATGGCGACCTGGGCGCCGGCAAGACCAGCTTTGCCCGCGCGCTGCTCACCGCGCTCGGCGTGGGCGAGCGGGTCAAGAGCCCCACCTACAGCCTGGTGGAGTCCTACCGCGCTGGCGATCTCACGGCCTGGCACCTGGACCTCTACCGCATCGCCGATCCGGGAGAGCTGGAATGGCTCGGGCTGGACGCCCTGGGCGATCCGGCGGCGCTGGTGCTGGTCGAATGGCCCGAACGGGGCACCGGCGCCTTGCCCGCACCGGACCTGGTGCTCGAACTGGAGCACGCCGGCGATGGGCGGCGCGCGCGCGCCGACCCGCGTAGCGACCGCGGCAGCGTCCTGCTGGGACGCCTGGGCGAAAGCTAAGTTACGGTTCTGTAAGAAAAAACCATCTCCAGCGCGTTTGCGCGGGGGAAGCGCGGTTAGCCTCCGGTACCTTGGGTTTGCATGACAAAAGCAACGCAGGTTATGGATATCCAAGGGAAAAACGCTTGCAATCGCGTTTTTGCTGCGCTTCAATGCGGCGCCATGACACGTACGTTTGCGCGCCTGGGAAGTCTGGCTGCGGTGGCCCTTGCCGCCGCGTTGCCGCTATGCCCTGCGCAGGCGGCCGACGTGCAGGGCGCGCGCGTCTGGGCGGGCCCCGAGTACACGCGCGTGGTGTTCGACCTGTCCGGCCCGGTGGACTACAAGCTGCGCCGTGACGGCAACACGATCGAACTGCAACTGCACAGCAGCGACCTGGCGCAGGGCTTCGACGCGCCCGCGGCGCAGGGTCTCTACAAGAGCCTGGACAGCCGGGTTTCCGCTGGCGAGTTGGATCTGGTGGCGCATGCTGCCGCGGGTGCACAACCGAAGAGCTTCCTGCTCAAGCCCGCGGGTGAGCACGGCTATCGCCTGGTGCTGGATCTCTACCCCGGCAAGGCCGGAGCCATCGCGGACGCGGCGGACGACCTCACGCCCGGCGTGCTGGCCGGCGTCAAGCCCACCTCCAGCGTGGGCAAGGGCGCCAGACAGGCTGCCGCCCTGCTCGGCGGCGAGCGCAAGGTGATCGTTGCGGTCGATGCCGGTCACGGCGGCAAGGATCCCGGTTCGCACGGACCCAGCGGCACGCAGGAAAAGGACGTCACCCTCGCCGTGGCGCGCGCCCTGGCCGCCGAGATCAACCGCCAGCCTGGCATGAAGGCCGTGCTGACCCGCGACGGCGACTATTTCATCCCGCTCAAGCGGCGTTACCAGATCGCCCGCGAGCAGAACGCGGACATGTTCGTCTCGGTCCACGCCGACGCCTTCACCAGCAGCGACGCCAAGGGCTCCTCGGTGTGGGTGCTGTCGCCGCGCGGCAAGACCTCCGAGGCGGCGCGCTGGCTGGCCGACCGCGAAAACCGCGCCGACCTGATCGGCGGCGTCTCACTGGACGACAAGGACGACAGCCTCGCCGCGGTCCTGCTGGACCTGCAGCAGGGCTACGCCATCCAGGCCAGCGAGTCGATTGCCGGCAACGTGCTCAAGGCGCTGGCCAAGCTGGGGCCGACCCATCGCGGGCATGTCGAACACGCCAATTTCGTGGTGCTGCGCTCGCCGGATGTGCCTTCGATCCTGGTCGAGACCGCCTTCATCAGCAATCCGGCCGAGGAGCGTAAGCTGCGCGATCCGGCCCATCAGCGCCAGCTGGCCGAAGCGGTGATGGGCGGCGTGCGCAACTACTTCGAGGCGACCCCGCCCCCGGGCACCTGGTTCGCCGCGCAGGCGATGCGTCGCAGCGGCATCCTGGCGTCCGCCAGCAAGCCCGCCCCGACAGTGGCGGACACGCGCGCCGATGCCAACGTACGCGACCTGCACCGGGTTGCGCGCGGCGAGAGCCTGGGCAGCATCGCGCGCCAGTACGGCGTCAGTGTGAACGCGCTCAAGAGTGCCAACCGCATGAGCAGCGACACGGTGCAGGCCGGCGCGGTACTGGCCATCCCCGCCGGCTGACCCAAAACCGAAACTCCTGTAGGAGCGCACCTGTGCGCGACCGTACGCATCCGGGTCGCGCACAGGTGCGCTCCTACAGAGTGCCTGGCGACGTGGGCAACCTCGCCCCCACCCATTAAGCTTGCGCGATGCCCGTCATCCGCCAGCTGCCCCCCGACCTCATCAACCAGATCGCTGCCGGCGAGGTCATCGAGCGCCCGTCCTCGGTGGTCAAGGAACTGGTCGAGAACAGCCTCGACGCAGGCGCCACCCGCATCGAGGTGGACATCGAGCAGGGCGGTGCGCGGCTGATCCGCGTGCGCGATGACGGCGGCGGCATCGGCCCCGACGACCTGGCGCTGGCGGTGGCCTCGCATGCGACCAGCAAGATCGGCAGCTTCGACGACCTCGAGCACGTCGCCAGCATGGGTTTTCGCGGCGAAGCGCTGGCCTCCGTCGCCTCGGTGGCGCGTTTCGCGCTGACCTCCCGGTTGCGTGACGCCGACAGTGCGTTCCGCCTGGAAGTGGACGGCGGGCGCATGCAGCCGGTGCGCCCGGCTCAGCATCCGGTCGGTACCAGCGTCGAGGTGCGCGACCTGTTCTTCAACGTGCCGGCGCGGCGGAAATTCCTGCGTGCCGAGCGCACCGAGCTTGCGCACATCGATGACCTGCTGAAGTCCCTCTCGCTGGCGCGCCGCTCGGTGGAGTTCCGCCTGAGCCACAACGGCAAGCCGCTGCGCCTGTTCAGGGCCTGCCCGGATCAGCCCTCGGCGCTGGCGCGCGTGGCCGAGGTGCTCGGCGAGGGGTTCCCGGCGCAGAGCCTGCACATCGATCACGCTGCGGCGGGCATGCAGCTCTCCGGCTGGGTCGGGCTGCCGACCGCGTCGCGCGCGCAGGCTGACGGGCAGTACTTTTACGTCAACGGACGGCTGGTGCGCGACCGCGTGGTCGCCCACGCCGTGCGCCAGGCCTACGCCGACGTGTTGTTCCACGGCCGGCATCCGGCTTTTGTGCTGTACCTGGAACTCGACCCGGCCGGGGTGGACGTCAACGTGCATCCGGCCAAGCACGAGGTGCGCTTTCGGGAGCAGCGGCTGGTGCACGACTTCCTGTTCCGCAGCCTGCACGAGGCGCTGGCGCAGACGCGGGCGGGACTGGCCGTGCCGCCGCCGTCGCCCGAATCGCCGCTCCCGCCGGCACCGGCGTACGCCTACGGCAGCCCTGGCGGTTCGCGCCCCGCGCAGTTCGCGCAGAGCCGGCTCAGCCTTGGTCTGCGTGACGAGCCGCTGGCCGACTACGCCACGCTGCTCGGCGAGCCTGCGGCGCAGATGGGCGCTGCCGTGGCCATGCCCGAGGCCGACGAGCGCGAGGCGCCACCGCTGGGCTTCGCCATCGCGCAGCTCAAAAGCATCTACATCCTCGCCGAGAATGCGCACGGCCTAGTGCTGGTGGACATGCACGCAGCGCACGAGCGCATCACCTACGAGAAGCTCAAGGCCGGTCGCGCCTGTAGCAACCTGCGCTCGCAGATGCTGCTGGTGCCGCTCAACCTGTCGGTCAGCGCGAAGGAGGCGGCAGCCGCGGAGGAGCACGCGGAGGCGCTGGCCGACTGGGGCCTGGAGCTTTCGCGCAGCGGTCCGTCCACCGTGGTGGTGCGGCGCATCCCCGCGTTGCTGGAGGGCGCCGACGTCAGCCAGCTCGTCACCGACGTGCTGGCGGAGCTGGCCCAGCACGGCAGTTCGCGCCGCCTGCAGGAACTGGAGAATGAGCTGCTCTCGACGATGGCCTGCCACGGTTCCGTGCGCGCCGGGCGTCGGCTCACGCTGCCCGAGATGAACGCGCTGCTGCGCGAGATGGAGGCGACCGAGCGCTCGGGTCAATGCAACCACGGCCGGCCGACCTGGGTGCAACTGTCGCTGGGCGAGCTCGATCGTCTGTTCCTGCGCGGTCGCTGATGTCGCAGGAGCGCAGCTGTGCGCGACCGGATGCATGGCGGTCGCGCACAGCTGCGCTCCTACAGGGGCGGGATGCAGGCTCGTCTATACTCGATGGCCATCCCCCACGCTGGAGAGCCCATGCTTCGCGCCAGCCTGTTCGTCGCCGCCATCACCCTGGGAGCCGTTGCCGTGCACGCCGCCGATACCGATCCGTACACCCGCCAGATCGAGCAGTGGCGGGCCGACCGCGTCGCGCGGCTGACCGCGCCGGACGGCTGGCTGAGCCTGATCGGGCTGGAATGGCTGCACGAGGGTGCCAACCGCATCGGCAGCGCCGCCGACAATGACATCGTGCTGACCGCCGGTCCTGCACATCTGGCCACGGTGACCCTCGGCCAGGACGGCACCGCGCGCATCGCGCTGGACAAGGACGCCGGTGCCACCGTCGACGGCAAGCCGGTGGCCGAGGCGACGCTGGTCGACGACATGCACGCCGGCGCCGCGGGACCCACGCTCGTGCGTTTCGGCAGCGCGAGCTTCTACGTGATCGATCGTGACGGCCGCAAGGCGCTGCGCGTGAAAGACCCGGAAGCGCCCACCCGCGCACATTTCGCTGGCATCGATTATTTTCCGATCGATCCGTCCTGGCGCATCGAAGCCGACTGGGTGCCGTTCGCATCCGGGCACAAGCTGGAAATCGGTTCGGTGATCGGCACGATCGAGGCGGTGGACGTGCCCGGCAAGGCGGTGTTCCAGCGCGACGGCCACACCTTCGAGCTGATGCCCTACCAGGAAGAGCCGGGCGGCGAGCTGTTCTTCGTCATCGCCGATCGCACCTCCGGCAAGCAGACCTACGGCGCGGCGCGCTTCTTCTATGCGGCCTTGCCCGCGGGCGGCCTGTCGCACCCGGGCAAGGTGGAGCTGGACTTCAACAAGGCATACAACCCGCCGTGTGCATTCACGCCGTTCGCGACGTGCCCGTTGGCGCCGCCGGAGAATCGGCTGGATGTCGCCGTGACCGCCGGCGAGAAAAAGTACCGCGGCGGACACTAGTCGCTCATTGTAGGAGCGGGCCGGGGGGGGGGCGGGGGGGGGGGGGGGGGGGGGCGGGGGGGGGGGGGCAAAAAA
>NZ_JBHZGL010000012.1:70000-127431 GCF_051900415.1 Frateuria sp. GZRR35 | reverse complement strand
CGCCAGCGCTAGGTTTCTCTCCTTCCCCGCGAGCCCCAGCCCCTCACCTCGGTCCTCTCCCCGGAGGGGAGAGGAAGATAGGCACCGCCATCCGTGTTGCCGCATCGCGCTGCGTCACCGGACTCCCTCTCCCCTTCGGGAAGAGGGTTGGGGTGAGGGGTCATTCTGGCGACGAACCAACGCCAGAGCGATGGTTTCTCTCCTTCCCCGCGAGCCCCAGCCCCTCACCTCGGTCCTCTCCCCGAAGGGGAGAGGAAGACAAGCTCCGCCATCCGTGTTGCCGCATCGCGCTGCGTCACCGGGCTCCCTCTCCCCTTCGGGGAGAGGGTTGGGGTGAGGGGCCATTCTTGCGACAAACCAACGCCAGAGCGGTGATTTCCCTCCCTTTCCCGCGAACCCCAACCTCTCACCTATTTTCCATCCCAGGAGGAAGATGAAGACAAGCCATCACATCGCCAGCAGCGCCGCATAGCCCGACCGCGCATCCGGCCAGTACGGCACGAACCCGCTTGCCCGCAGCCGCGCGTTGCTGAGCCGCTTGCTGCCCACCCCGGCCGGCGCCGGACCGTCGGGCGGAGGCGGTGCGCCCACCAGTCCGGCCAGATGGTCGTACAGGACGTCCAGGGGTAGCGGCGTGTCGTCCACTCCCAGGTAAAGCGGGTCGGCGTCGGGCAACAACAGCAGATGGGCGATGGCGGATGCCGCATCGTCGACGTGGATGCGGTTGGCCCAGTGCGCCTGCTCCCGCGGCACGCGTGCCAGCCCCGCCCGCAGTCGCTCGATCAGCTGGAGCCGTCCCGGTCCGTACAGACCGGCCAGCCGCAGTACGGTGGACTGCACCGGCACGTCCGCAAGCCAGCGCTCCGCCTCCAGCAGCACGCTGCCGTTGAAGCCCGGTGGGCGGGCAGGCGTGTCCTCGTCCACCCAGTCGCCGGCATGGTCGCCGTAGACCGCGCTGGAGGAGACGAACAGCACACGCCGCAACGTTGTCTGGTCGAGCGCCGCAAGCAGGGCGCGCAACCCCGTCAGGAAGACCGCTTCATACGCAGCCCGATCGCGTGCGTCGGGCGCCGGCAGGTAGACCAGCCGGGTGACGCCGCCGGGGAGTGCATCCAGCGTGGCGGGCGCGGCGAGGTCGCCGGCGAGCCAGTGGATACCGTCGTCGCTGTCCGCCGGAGGACGCCGACGCAGGGCATGCACCTCGTGCCCCTGCGCGCGCAGTTGGCGGGCCACGCGCAGCCCCACGTCGCCACAGCCGGCCAGCAAGACGCGTTCGTCCGTGGTTGCTAGCATGCGCGGATGAACCCCTCCTGCAACCTGTTCCTGATCGGCCCAACCGGTGCCGGCAAGACGTCGATCGGTCGACGCCTCGCCGCGCATTATGGCCTGCCGTTCCTGGATCTGGACCAGGAGATCGAGCGCCACTGCGGCGTGGATGTGCGTTGCGTGTTCGAGATCGAGGGCGAGGTGGGCTTCCGCCAGCGCGAAAGCGCGCTGCTCGATGCACTCAGCGCGCGCGCCGGCGTGTTGCTGGCCACCGGCGCCGGCGCCGTGCTGGACCCGGCCAATCGCCGTCGCCTCGCCGAACGCGGCTTAGTGCTGTGGCTGGACACCACGGTGGAACAGCAACTCGAACGCCTGGCCCGCGATACCAAGCGCCCGCTGCTGGCGGGCGAAGACCGCCGCGGCAAGCTCGACGCAATGGCGCACGTGCGTGGCCCCCTTTACCGCGAGATCGCCGACCTGCGCCTGCCCGGCGAACACGAAGGCGTGGCGACTGCGAGCGAGCGTTGCGTCGCGCTGCTCGACCAGCACTGGCAACGGCAACAGGCGGCATGAACGAAACCCATATCCAGACGATCGAGGTCGCGCTCGGCACGCGGCGCTACCCGGTGTGCATCGGCCGCGGCCTGCTCGGCGACCACGCCCGCTGGCGTGCGCATTTGCGCGGCCGCCATGCCCTGGTGGTCAGCAACACCACCGTGGCGCCGCTGTATCTCGATCGTGTCGCGCAGGGACTCGAAGGCCTGCGCTGGTCACACTTCCTGCTCGAGGACGGCGAGGCCTACAAAACCTTCGGCAATGTCGGTCGCGCGCTGGAGGCACTCGCCGCGCTGGGCGCCATCCGCGACGCCTGCGTGATCGCGCTGGGTGGCGGCGTGGTCGGCGACCTGGCCGGTTTCGCCGCAGCCTGCTGGATGCGCGGCATCGACTTCATCCAGATGCCGACCACGCTGCTGGCGATGGTCGACTCCTCGGTCGGCGGCAAGACCGGCGTGAATCTGCCCGCCGGCAAGAACCTGGCCGGAGCCTTCCACCAGCCGCGCGCGGTGGTCGCCGACATCGACACCCTGGCCACCCTGCCCGACCGCGAATACCGCGCGGGGCTGGCTGAGGTGGTGAAAGGGGCGGCGATCGGCGACGCGGATTTCTTCGCCTGGCTGGAGGCGAACGCCGATGCCCTCGGCCGCCGCGACGACGCCACGCTGGTGGAGGCCATCGCGCGAAAGGTCCGCTACAAGGCGGGCGTGGTCGCCCGTGACGAAACCGAGCAGGGCGAACGCGCCTTGCTCAACCTGGGTCACACCTTCGGCCACGCCCTGGAAACGGCCGGGCAATACACCGCCTTGCTGCACGGCGAGGCAGTCGCCATCGGCATGCTGCTCGCCGCACGCCTATCCGAGCGGTTGGGCATGAGCGACGCCACTGATACCGCGCGTCTGCGGCGACTGCTCGAACGCCTGCGCCTGCCTTCCGCGCTGCCGGCGGGTTCCGACGCGCAGCAGTTGCTTGCCCTGATGCGTCTGGACAAAAAGAACACCGCCGGCACGCTTCGGTTGATCCTGTGGCGCGGCATCGGGCGGGCGGAAATCGTCGGCGGCGTGGCCGAAGAAGCCATTCTGGCCACACTGGACGATGCCGCCTCTCGCCTGTAGAAGCCCGCTTGCGGGCGATGCTCCTGGCCTGTTGGACGAAAGGCATCGCCCGCAAGCGGGCTCCTGCAAGGCGTGGAAGCTCGCCAGCATGGCCGCAGCCTTCTAGAATGTCGCGCTTGCGGCGCCCTTGCCGCACCATCACGGACACCATGCGCCTCTACCTGCAAACCATGCCCGCCTCCGCCGAGGCGCCGCGCTACGTGCAGATCGTGCTCGAGCAGGATCTGCTCGGCGGCTGGACGCTGTACCGCGAGAGCGGCACGCAGGGTGGCAAGGCCACGCTCAAGCGCGAGCAGTTCCTCGAACGCGACGCGGCCATCGCGGCGTTCGAGAAGACCCGCGATGCGCAGTTGAAGCGCGGCTTCCGCGTGATGTTCGCCCAGGGCCTGGACGGCCCGCACGGACGCTGACATGACCGCTCCGCTGAAGAACGACCGCTTCCTGCGCGCCCTGCGCCAGGAACCCACCGACACCACGCCGATCTGGGTGATGCGCCAGGCCGGCCGCTACCTGCCCGAGTACCGCGCCACGCGCGAGCGCGCCGGCAGCTTCATGGGCCTGGCGCAGAACCCCGAGTTCGCCTGCGAGGTGACGCTGCAGCCGCTGGAGCGCTTCGATCTCGACGCGGCCATCCTCTTTTCGGACATCCTAACCATTCCGGACGCGATGGGCCTCGGCCTGTCCTTCGCGCAGGGCGAGGGTCCGCAGCTCGCCCGACCCGTGCGCACTGCCGCCGACATTGCGGCGCTGGCGGTGCCCGACATGGACGGCGAGCTGCGCTACGTGATGGACGCGGTGCAACTGATCCGCCGCGAGCTCGATGGGCGCGTGCCGCTGATCGGTTTCTCCGGCAGCCCGTGGACGCTCGCCTGCTACATGGTCGAAGGCCACGGCTCGCGCGACTTCGCCACGCTCAAGGCGATGTGCTGGAACGAGCCGAAGCTCGCCCACCAGTTGCTCGGCACGCTGGCGCGCTCGGTCGCGGCCTACCTCCTGGCGCAGGCTGCCGCCGGCGCGCAGGCCTTGATGGTCTTCGACACCTGGGGCGGCCTGCTCGGCCCGGCCCCGTTCCGCGAGTTTTCGCTGCGCTACATGAGCCAGGTGGTGGCCGCGCTGAAGGCGGATCCGGTCGCCCGCGAGCTGCCGGTGATCCTGTTCTCCAAGGGCGCGCACCTGCACCTGGCCGAGATGGCCGGTTCCGGTTGCGACGCACTGGGCGTGGACTGGACCATCGACCTCGGCGATGCGCGGCGTGCGGTGGCTGGCAAGGTAGCCCTGCAGGGCAACCTCGACCCGGCCGTACTGCGCTCGAACCCGGAGGTCATCCGCCGCGAGGCTCGCGCCGTGATGAACAGCTACGGCAACCACCCCGGCCATGTCTTCAACCTCGGCCACGGCATCACGCCGGAAGTCGAACCGGAGTACGTCAAGGTGCTTGTGGACGAGGTGCACGCCTACGGCCGCCAGTTGCGCGCGGGCTAGCGATGGCCTGGCTGATTACCAAGTACCTGGTCACCGCCGCGGTGGTGGTGCTCGTCTCCGAGGCGGCCAAGCGCAGCGACCGGCTGGGCGGCCTGCTCGGTGCGCTGCCGATGGTGACGCTGCTGGCGCTGATCTGGCTCTACCTGGAGCACCAGCCGGCGCAGAAAATCGCCAACCATGCGTGGTACACCTTCTGGTACGTGCTGCCCACGCTGCCGATGTTCCTGGTCTTCCCCGCCCTGCTGCCCCGGCTGGGCTTCTGGTTCACCCTGCTGGCCTGCGCCCTCATCACGGTGGCGTGCTTCGGCCTGTTTGCGCTGGCGGTGCGCCGGTTCGGGATCGAACTGCTCTAACCCTCCGGCTTTCCGGCTACCACACCCCCGCTTGCCCTGTCCATACCTCAGGCGCATAGTGGGGCCGCCGGCGACTGGCCGGTCGGCAAAAAGGCATGGGGGTGCCGTTATGTCGCGAGTCAATCCTTTCAGTGCGCCGGGCTCGGTCACGAGCGAATCTTCGGCCTCATCGGGGCAATACGTTTTCCGCTCTCCGAACTCGCTCGGCAATGGGGTCCGGGGCGTGATCGGGGCCTTCGTCCTGCTTACGCTGGCGGTCCTGGGCGTGATGGCCTACGGGCTGCAACTGCTCCAGCAGGGCATCGACAGCGGGATCACCGCGGCGCTGCAGGACAAGCTGGCGGGGGCCGGCTGGCTGCAGTTGAACCTGTTCCGCCTGCAACTGGTGCTCATGCTGGCCTGCTTCATCTGGGCCGGTTGCTGGGTGTACCGGGTGGCCTGCAACGTGCGGGCGCTGGGAGCCCGGGGCCTGGATGATTCACCCGCCTGGGCGGTCGGCTGGTATGCGGTGCCGGTCATGAACCTGGTGCGGCCGCTGCGCGCGATGACGCAGATCTGGCTGGGTTCGGAAGCACCGGCGCGCTGGCAGAAGCTGGGCACACCGTCGTTGCTGCGCGTCTGGTGGGTGTTCTGGATCGCGGGCAACTTTTCCTACTGGTTCGTTACCCAGTATCTGCGGCCCGAGCACACGTTCGAGGGGTTGCATACCCAGCAGGTGTTGTTGCTCTGCGGACAGGGCCTGAACCTGTGCGCGGCAGCCCTGTTCCTGCTGGTGGTAACGCGCCTGACCCGCATGCAGGCGGAGCAGCACGAGCAGCAGCAAGCGATGCCCGCGGTACACGCCTCGTCGCTCGCTGACGCGTTCGTGGCGTAATTCCACCACTATCCGGCCCATCCAGGCCCCCGGCTTGTAGCGAGCCGGGGCCTTTCGGCTGTCTGCAAGAGACTGCCGCGGGCGAGCGCGCTTGGGGCGATCACGCGCGCCCCGTACAATCACCGGCTCACCTTCCATGAACGCGCGCGCCGCACGGCGCGCCATCGCGAGCCTCCGATGGACAAGAGTTTCGAACCGGGCCAGATCGAATCGAAGTGGTACGCGCACTGGGAGAAGCGCGGCGCGTTCCGGCCCAGCGGCCAGGGCGAGCCCTACTGCATCCTGCTGCCGCCGCCGAACGTGACCGGCACGCTGCACATGGGCCATGCGTTCCAGCAGACCGTGATGGACATGCTGATCCGCTACCAGCGCATGCGCGGCATGAACACGCTGTGGCAGGTCGGTACCGACCATGCCGGCATCGCCACGCAGAAGATCGTCGAGAACCAGCTCGCTGCCGGGGGCAAGTCGCGCCACGACCTGGGCCGCGAGCCGTTCGTCGAGCGCGTGTGGCAGTGGAAGGAAGAATCCGGTTCCACCATTACCAACCAGATGCGCCGACTGGGCGTGGCGGCCGACTGGTCGCGCGAGCGCTTCACCATGGACGAGGGGCTTTCGGCCGCGGTGCGCAAGGTCTTCGTCCAGTGGTACCGCGACGGGCTGATCTACCGCGGCAACCGGCTGGTGAACTGGGACCCCGCGCTGGGCACGGCGGTGTCGGATCTGGAGGTCAACAACGTCGAGCGTGACGGCCACATGTGGTCGATCCGCTACATGACGGCCGATGGTGCGGGCTCGGTGGTGGTCGCCACCACGCGTCCTGAAACCATGCTGGGCGACGTGGCGGTCGCGGTGCATCCGGAGGACGAGCGCTACGCGCACCTGATCGGCACGAAGCTGCACCTGCCGCTGAGCGGTCGCGAGATTCCGGTCATCGCCGACGAATATGTCGATCGCGAATTCGGCACCGGCTGCGTGAAGATCACCCCGGCGCACGATTTCAATGATTACGCCATCGGCCAGCGCCACAAGCTCGAGCCGATCAACATCTTCACGCTGGACGCGAAGGTCAACGACAACGCGCCGGAGAAATACCGCGGGCTGGACCGCTACGAAGCGCGCAAGGCGGTGCTGGCCGACCTGGAAGCCGCCGGCCTGCTGGTCGAGGCCAAGCCGCACAAGCTGCAGGTGCCGGTGAGCCAGCGTTCGGATGCGGTGATCGAGCCGATGCTCACCGACCAGTGGTTCGTCGACCTTACCTCCGAGGTCCTCGCCGACGGTCGCCCCGGTGGCCGCACCGCGATCACCGAACCGGCGCTCGAGGCCGTGCGTTCGGGCGCGATCCGCTTCGTGCCGGAGAACTGGACCACCACCTACACGCAATGGCTGGAGAACATCCAGGACTGGTGCATCAGCCGCCAGCTCTGGTGGGGCCACCGCATCCCGGCGTGGTACGACGAGGCCGGCAACATCTTTGTCGGCGAGGACGAGCAGGACGCCCGCCGCCACGCCACCACCGAGCCGGTCGGCGCCTTGCGCCAGGACGAGGACGTGCTCGACACCTGGTTCTCCTCCGCCCTGTGGCCCTTCTCCACGCTGGGCTGGCCGATGCAGGGACCGGTGAAGAACGAGCGCGGCGAGGTGGTCGCCGACTGGAGCCAAGACAAGCTGTTCCTGCCCAGCGCGGTGCTGGTCACCGGCTTCGACATCATCTTCTTCTGGGTCGCGCGCATGGTGATGGCGACCTTGTACTTCACCAGGCAGGTGCCCTTCCGCGAGGTCTACATCAACGCCATCGTGCGCGACGCCGAAGGCCAGAAGATGTCCAAGTCCAAGGGCAACACGCTGGACCCGCTGGATCTGATCGACGGCATCGCGCTGGAGCCACTGGTGGAGAAATCCACCCGCTCGCTGCTGATCCCGCAGGTGCGCGAGAAGGTCGAGAAGCGCATCCGCAAGGACTATCCGCAGGGCATTCCCTCGATCGGTACCGACGCGCTGCGCTTCACGTTCGCGGCGCTGGCCAGCTACAGCCGCACGATCAACTTCGACATCAAGCGCGCCGAGGGCTACAAGGCGTTCTGCAACAAGCTGTGGAATGCCGCGCGCTTCGTGTTGATGAACCTGCCCGAAGGCGAGGTTCCGGCGCCCTCGGGATGGCCGGCCACCGAGGCCGAGCGCTGGATCCTCACCCGCCTCAAGCAGACGCTGACCGAAGTCGAGGAACACTTCGCCACCTACCGCTTCGACCTGCTGGCGCAGGCGGTCTACGAATTCGTCTGGAATGAATACTGCGACTGGTTCCTTGAGCTGTCCAAGCCGGCGCTCAACGGCGAGGAAGCGCAGGCCGCCGCGTCCACGCGCCACACGTTGCTGGTGGTGCTTGAGATCGTGCTGCGCGCGCTGCATCCGGTCATTCCGTTCATCACCGAAGAGATCTGGCAGGCGGTAGCGCCGCGGCTGGGCATCGGCGCGTCCAGCATCATGGAGCGGCCGTGGCCGAAGGCCGCCGAACTGCCGGCGGACGAGGCCGCAAGCGCCGAGATCGAGTGGGCCAAGTCGGTGCTTTCGGGCATCCGCCGCATCCGCTCGGAGATGAACATCACGCCCGGCAAGACCATCCCGCTGCTGTTCGCCGATGGCGATGCGGGCGATCGTTCGCGCGTGGCCAAGTTCGCCGCGCAGATCGCCTTCCTCGCGCGCACCGACGCACCGCAGTGGATCGAGCCGGGCGCCGGGGAGCCGGCGGCGGCGGCGGCGGTGGTCGGCAGTCTGCGCGTGTTGATTCCGCTGGACGGGTTGATCGACCTGACCGCGGAGAAGGCGCGCCTGGCCAAGGAAATCGCGCGCATCGAGGGCGAGATCAAGAAGTGCCAGGGCAAGCTGGGCAACGCCAACTTCGTGGCCAACGCGCCGGCCGAGGTGGTCGCGCAGGAACGCCAGCGCATCGTGGACTGGGGCACTCAGCTCGAAGCGTTGCGGGAGCAGGCACGCAAACTCGGTTGAGGCCGCACCGTGATTTCGTAGGGTGGGCTTAAGCCCACCACTGGCGTGCGGAGCCGGTGGGCTGAAGCCCACCCTACGCCGGCGTCATGGAAGCGCCCGCGCTCGTACTCACCACGGCGACCGGGCTCAACGGGCGAAGCGCGACGTCAGCTCTCAGCGCTGGGTAGGCTCGCGATCCAGCGCCATCACGATCGCATCCTCGCGGCCGCCCTTGGCCGGGTAGTAACGCGGGCGTCGGCCAATTTCCTTGAAACCGACCGAGGCGTAGAGCTCCTGCGCGACCGGGTTGGACGGGCGCACTTCCAGGAACACGCGCTCGGCGCCGCTCCAGCGCGCCACGTCGAGCAGCCGGCCGAGCAGGTGCCGACCCAGGCCGCGGCCGCGCCAGTCCGGGCCGATGCACAGGTTGAGCACGTGCGCCTCGCCGGCCGCTACCGAAAGGATGCCGTAACCGGCCACGTCGCCCTCGCAACAGAGGACCCAGCACGGGTGTCCGGCCTTCAGGCAGTCGCTGAAGATCCCGGACGACCAGGGAAATTCGTAGGACGCGCTTTCCAGAGCACTGACTGCGGCAACGTCCTCGCGCCGCATCGCGCGTATCTCGATGCGCGGGCGCGCCACCGCGACCATTACGCACTTTCCGCCAGCGCACGCCGCAACTGGCGCAGCGCGGTCCAGAGCCGGCGCTTGCCGGAGCCGCTCGCGAGCACCTCGCCCGGCTCGTCGGCCAGCACGATCTGCGCCTGGTTCATCACCGCCGCGGGCAGCTCGCGCCCCAGTGCGTGCGCCTGCGCCTGGCCGAATACCAGGTAGGCGCGCACCGGCGGCACGGGGGTAGCGGGGCGTCCGTCCTTGACCGGGATGCGCCCTGCGCGCGCCAGTTCGGGACCGTAGGTGGCCAGCGCGCGCCCAAGCAGGTCCAGTTCGCGCGCGCCGCAACCGCCCGGCAACAGCACCACGCAGGAAGCGGCCGGTACCGGCGAGACGACAGACGGCTCGGCCACGTTGTCGGACGCCTGAAGCGCAGCGGCCGCGCGGCGCACCTGGGGCGTCACGCCCAGTACGCGCAATACCCGCGCACGACGCGAAACAGGTCCGCGGCTGGCCGACGCCGGACTCATGGCTTGGCGCGGCGGGTCCGCCGACGATGCGCGGCGCGACCCCACAGGGTCACCGCCGGGCCGGACAGGAGGTACAGCGTGAACACCACGAACAACACCCGCGGCGGGTCGATCAGGAACGGGACAAGGATCAGCACCGCGACCAGCACCCACAGGAACGGCACCCGGTCGCGCTCGCCCATCGGCAGCGACTTGAAGCTGTAATAACGGAAACGGCTGACCATCAGCAGGCCGACCACCACCGCCACCACCAACGTGACGAAGCACAGCTGCGGCCCGGTGATGGCCCATCCCTCGGCGCGGAACTTCTCCATGCTCCACACGAACGACATGCAGACCGCCGCCGCCGCCGGGCTGGCCAGGCCCTGGAAGTAGCGCTTGTCGATCACCCCGACCTGGGTATTGAAGCGGGCCAGGCGCAGCGCGCCGCAGGCGGCGTAGAGGAAGGCCGCGGCCCAACCGATCTTGCCCCACACCGGCCCGTAGTCGCGCAGCGAGGACAGCGACCAGTTGTACATCACCAGCGAGGGCGCCAGACCGAAGCTGACCAGGTCCGACAGCGAGTCGTACTGCACGCCGAATTCGCTCTGCGTACCGGTCAGGCGCGCCACGCGCCCATCCATGCCATCCAGCAGTGCCGCCACGAAGACCGCGATCGCGGCCTCGGTGAAACGGTGTCCGATGCTCGCCACCACCGCGTAATAGCCGGCGAACATCGCCGCCGTGGTGAACAGGTTCGGCAGCAGGTAGATGCCCCGGTGGCGGGGCGTGCGGACTGGCGTGTTCTCGCTCATGCAACGATCCGTGACGGAATGCGCGAGAGTGTAAACCATCGCCCGTCAACGGCCCCGCCACGCTTGAGTCCGGCCGTGCAGAGTGTTAACTAGTGCCGGGGCCCCATGCCCTCGGAGAATTCCATGCGCCGCTTGCCCCTCGTCCTCGTGTTGCTGCTGCTCGCGCCCGCGGTCGCCGCACAGGTATACAAGTGGACCGATGCCCACGGCACCGTGCACTACTCCGAAACGCCGCCCCCGCAGGGCACCCAGTTCAAGCGCATCAATGCCAATGGCATGGAACAGCCGGTCGCGCCCTCACCGGCACCTGCGGCCAAATCGGACGCCACCGCGGCCAAGCCGGCGTCCGCAAGCACGGGCGGCCTTCCCAACACTCCCGAGAATCGCGCCAAGCTCTGCACGTCGCTGAAGGCCAATCTGGACCTGCTCAAGGGCAAGGAGGGTGTGGTGCTCGAACAGGGCGGCAAGTCGGTGCCGCTGGACGAGACCCAGCGCAGCCAGCAGATCGCGCTGGCCGAAAAGCAGTACCAGCAGTTCTGCAGCCAGTAAGGGCTTTGCGGCGGCGTCCTTGACGCGTAAGCCGGAGGTAGGCCACGTATAATCGGCCTCTTTACCCCCGGATTACCCGCCATGCGCCTCAGCCAATTCCACCTGGCCACCGTCAAGGAAGTTCCCGCCGACGCCGAAATCGCCAGCCATCGGCTGATGCTGCGCGCCGGCATGATCCGCAAGCTCGCCTCCGGCCTCTATACCTGGACGCCGCTGGGCCTGCGCGTCCTGCGCAAGGTCGAAAACGTGGTGCGCGAGGAAATGAACCGCGCCGGCGCGATCGAATTGCTGATGCCCGCGGTGCAGCCCAAAGAGCTTTGGGAAGAGACCGGCCGCTGGGAAAAGTTCGGTGGCCAATTGCTCAAGATCAGGGATCGCAAGGAGCAGGAATTCTGTTTCGGTCCGACCCATGAGGAAGTCATTACCGACTTCGCGCGCAACGAGCTGAAGAGCTACAAGCAACTGCCGGTCAACTTCTATCAGATCCAGACCAAGTTCCGCGACGAGATACGTCCGCGCTTCGGCGTGATGCGCGCGCGCGAGTTCCTGATGAAGGATGCGTACTCGTTCCATCTCTCGCCCGAATCGCTGGGCGGCACCTATGACGCGATGTACCAGGCCTATTCGCGCATTTTCGAGCGGCTCGGGCTGAAATTCCGCGCGGTGCAGGCAGACACTGGCGCGATCGGCGGCAACGCCAGCCACGAATTCCAGGTGCTCGCCGATTCGGGCGAGGACGCGATCGCGTTTTCCGACGATTCCGATTACGCCGCCAATATCGAAAAGGCCGAAGCGCTCGCGCCAGCCATCCAGCGCCCGGCTCCGCAGGCGCCGCTCCAGCGCGTGGATACGCCCACGCAGAAGACCATCGCGGAAGTCAGCACCTTCCTCGGTGTTTCGCCGCAGCAGTGCATCAAGACGCTGCTCTTGCGCGGGCGCGAGGGGTTGGTCGCGCTGTGCCTGCGTGGCGATCACGAACTCAACGAGGTCAAGGCCGGCAAGCTGGGCGAATTGACCGACGAACCGGTGCTGGCTACGGAAGAAGAGATTCTCGCTGCGACCGGCGCGCGTCCGGGATTCATCGGCCCGGTCGGCCTACCGGATGCCATCCCGGTCATCGTCGACCGCAGTGCCGCGGTGCTGGCCGATTTCGTCTGCGGCGGCAATACCGACGGTACCCATTACACCGGCGCCAACTGGGAACGCGATGCGCGCATGACCCGCGTGGATGACATCCGCCAGGTCGTCGAGGGCGACCCCTCGCCCGATGGGCACGGCACGCTACGGCTGGCCCGCGGCATCGAGGTCGGCCACATTTTCCAGTTGGGTCAGAAATACGCCCAGGCACTCGGCGCCACGGTACTGGACGACCAGGGCAAGGCCCAGGTGATGATGATGGGCTGCTACGGCATCGGCGTGAGTCGCATCGTGGCCGCGGCAATCGAACAGTCCCACGACGAGGCGGGGATTATCTGGCCTGAAACCATGGCGCCCTGGCGCGTGGCGGTTTGTGTCATCAATCCCAAGAACCTGCCGGACGTGCGCGACGCGGCCGAAAGCCTGTATCGCAAGCTCGAGGAACGCGGTATCGAAACGGTACTGGATGACCGCGGCCTGCGCCCCGGCCAGATGTTTGCGGATCTGGAATTGATCGGCGTTCCACATCGCGTGGTCGTCAGCGAGCGTGGTCTGGCTGCCGGCACCCTCGAATACCGTCGGCGCTCCGAATCGGAAAACCGGGCCATTACCGAGGACGAATTGTTCACACTGCTGGCGTGAAAGTAAGTGGGCTGTTGCCGTTAAGCGCTAATTTCGATGCAGTCGAGTTTGGCAATGCACCAGGCCGGTTTATGCGGTGGATCGCATTATTCCCCGCGCGGGATAATCGGCCGTTTTGCAATTGCCCCCGCCATTGGGCGAGAATGCTTCCCGACAGGAAGCACCGCTCTCAATGACGAGAGGCAAAAACACATAATCGATGACTTATCCGGGAGCCCACGCATGGCAGTCGACATCAAGAACCTCAATCACAACCAGCTCAATGAACTGATCACCAAGGCGCAGGCGCGCCAGGGCGAGCTGCGCAAAGAGAAGGTCGCCAAGCTGCGCGAGAAAGTCCATGCCATGGTCAAGGCCGAGGGCTACTCCATGGAGGACATTTTCGGTGGCGCCCGCAAGGCCCGCCGCAGCACCGGCACGGTGGCCCCGAAGTACCGCAATCCGGCCAACCCGGAGCAGACCTGGTCTGGCCGCGGCAAGCGCCCGCGCTGGTTCAACGACGCGCTGAAGGCCGGCAAGAAGGAAAAGGATCTCGCGATCTGATTCCTCGTTGCCATGTAATGAAAAAAGCACCGGCCTCGCGCCGGTGTTTTTTTGTTTCGTTTCTGGCTTTCATCCCCGAGGCGTGGGCTGGGATGACGTCCCGGTAGCGCCGAACGCCCCGACCCTGCCCGAACCCTCGCCCGCCTGGCGACCTCCTCTCGGAGGGAGAAGAACTCGAATGGACGGGGTGGGCGGCAGCGCATTCGACTTCGGCGCTACGCCTGCGCGCAGCGCAAACGACACGAAGAACCGCTCACCCCGAGTGAAGCGAAGTCGAAGGGTATCCATGAAGCTCGTCTATGCCCGGAGGCAAGCTCCCCTCGGGGAGAGGAGTTGCGATGAGGGTTTCGTCCCGCCGGGGCCATCCGAGCCCTACGCCGCCTTTCGTGCCCGCTTCTGAAGACGCGCGGCCAGGGCGTCAGGCTGCGGTGCCACCCACGGTCATGCCGTCGATCTTCAGCGTCGGCTGGCCCACGCCGACCGGCACGCTCTGACCGTCCTTGCCGCACACGCCAATGCCTTCGTCGAGCTTGAGGTCGTTGCCGATCATGGACACGCGCGTGAGCACCTCAGGCCCGGCGCCGATCAGAGTGGCACCCTTGACCGGCGCGGTGAGCTTGCCGTCCTCGATCAGGTAGGCCTCGCTGGCGGAGAACACGAACTTGCCACTGGTGATGTCCACCTGGCCGCCGCCGAAATTGACCGCGTAGAGGCCGCGCTTGACCGAGGCGATGATCTCGGCCGGATCGTGCGAGCCGGCCCGCATGTACGTGTTGGTCATCCGGGGCATCGGCAACTGCGCGAACGATTCGCGGCGGCCGTTGCCGGTGGGCTTCATGCCCATCAGGCGCGCGTTCAACTTATCCTGCATGTAGCCGACCAGGATGCCGTCCTCGATCAGCGTGGTGCACTCGGTCGGCGTGCCCTCATCGTCCACGCTCAGCGAGCCGCGGCGGTTGGGCAGCGTGCCGTCGTCGACCACGGTGACGCCCGGGGCCGCCACGCGCTGGCCCATGCGGCCGGCGAAGGCGGAGCTGCCCTTGCGGTTGAAGTCGCCTTCCAGGCCATGGCCGATCGCTTCGTGCAGCAATACGCCGGGCCAGCCGGGGCCGAGCACGACCGTCATCTGTCCGGCCGGCGCATCGACCGAATCGAGGTTGACCAGCGCCTGGCGCACCGCCTCCTCGGCGAACGCCATGGCGCGCCCGTTCTCGATCAGTTCGCGGTAGCCGTAGCGGCCGCCACCGCCGGCGCTGCCCTGCTCGCGCCGGCCGCTGGATTCGGCGATCACCTGCACGTTCAGGCGCACCAGCGGGCGCACGTCCGCCGCCAGGGTGCCGTCCGCGCCGGCCACCAGCACGGTGTCCATGGTCGCGGCCAGGCTCACGATCACCTGTTTGACGCGGGGATCGCGCGAGCGCGCGTACGCATCCACTTCGCGCAGCAGCGCGATCTTGTCCGCGTTGGGCAGGCTCTCGACCGGGTCGAGCGCCGGATACAACTGCCGCGCACCATTGAGCGCCAGCGGCTTGCCTGCGCCCTGCCCGTCCTGGGCGATAGCGCGCGCGGCTCTGGAGGCATCCAGCAATTGCGGCAGCACGATCTCGTCGGAGTAGGCAAACCCGGTCTTTTCGCCGCTGATGGCGCGCACGCCCACGCCCTGCTCGATCGAATGGCTGCCGTCCTTGACGATGCCTTCCTCCAGCAGCCACGACTCGCTGCGCGAGTGCTGGAAATAAAGATCGGCCGCGTCGATCGACGGCCCCATCAGCTGACTGAAGACGCGCTCCAGGTCACGGGTGGCCAGGCCGCCGGGGGCCAACAGCTTGTTCTCGACTTGCGCGATCAGGGAATCCATCAGTGAGCCATGGCAGTGCGGTAAAGGAAGACAATGGTGGCACGCCGCGCCGATTCAACGTATCGGCGCGCTAGAGAACCCGGCACGGAGCCGGGTTTCGCCCAGGACGCGGAGGCCCGGTTTCCCGGCCCGCAGCCGGCTCAATGCCCGAGCGTATCGAGGGGCAGCTCGAGGGTGATCTCGATTACCAGGCTCTTCGGCTTCGGCGGCGTCACCACCACGCCCTTGGAGACGATGCCGATCCGCGTGTTCCTGATAACGTCGGCGAGGTTGAACATGTAGCCGTGCGTTTCAGGTGCGGGCCGTGGCGGCCTTCGCCTCGAATCCTCGCTGCCGCCTCGCCGCGCCGCAGCGCCCACGCGGCCGATGGAGGGAGTCTGCGCGGCGAGCGCCTGTACGCGCTTGAGCTTGGTAGCCATGGTCATTCTCCGGCTGAGGCCCCGGCACTGGAGTGCGGGGCGGGTGGCTCCCGACCGCCGGGCCTGGCTGTCGCCGGCGGCGACAGCAGGCCCAGATGCCGGAAGGTATGGTTGCTGGCGATCAGCGTCTCGGCGATGCCTGCGGCGCGTGCGGCCGCCAGTCGCTGGCGTGCACCATCGAGATCACCCAGCAGCGCCAGCGTCTCGGCGTTGAGCAGCGCCACTTCGCCCGGTTGCGCGTGCAGCGCTTCGGCGCGGGCGACCAGTTGGCGCGCGCGAGCCCGGTCGCCCAGCATGACCCGGTAGAAAGCGAGAGCGGCCACCGCGCGGGCGTCCTCGGGCTCGACTGCCAGGTAGCGCTGGGCGCGCACCGAGGCCTCATCGAAAGCCTTGCGCATGTCGGCTTTACTCGAGGCCGGATCCACCCGCAGCGCCTCGCCCAGGTTGCCCCAGACCATGAAATCGTCCGGACCCAGCGTCGTCGCCTGCCGCTGCAGCGCCACCGCGGCGGGATAGTCGCCATGCTGGTACTTGAGCAGGCCCAGGTTGGTCACCGCGCCAACCGTCGGCTCGATGCCGATCGCCCGTTCGAGCGCCGTCTGCGCGGCCGCATCGTCGCCCGCATCGAGATACAGCGCGCCCAGCGTTTCCCACAGATCCTCCCTGTCCGGCTGCAGTTCCACGGCACGGCGATAGGAGGACACAGCCTGCGGCACCTTGCCGTCCAGGTACTGCTGGTAGCCGAGTTCGGCATGCACGCCGGCGTCGTCGGGGGCCAGCTCCAGCGCCCGCTGGAACTGCGCCAGCGCCTGGTCGCCGCGCCCCTGCGCCGCGTAGACCTTGGCCATGCCCACGTGCGAGGCGGCGGCCAATACGGGTGACTGCGCGCTCTTGCGGTAGTGCTGCAGCGCGCGCTCGCTGTCGCCGCTCGCACGGTAGAGGTCGCCCAGCGCCTGGTCCGTTTCCGGCATGGACGGATCCATCTGCGCGGCGCGCTGGCAGGCCGCCTTGGCGTTGTCGAATGCCGAGGGATTGTGGCTGCTCTGGAACCGCCAGATCTCGGCGCGGCAGATGCCTGCCTGGGCCCGCGCGAACTGGCTGTCCTGTTGCAGCGCCTGGCCGAAATGGGCGATCGCCTGGTCGGCGGCTTCCGGCTTGGTGGCATGGTTGAGCAGCTGCAGGCCGGCCAGGTAGGTGTCGAACGCCGCCGCGTTATGGGTGGGCGCCAGGCGCCTGGCCAACCGCTCGCCCCCCTCGGGAATCGCACCCAGCAACGCGCGTACCACTTCCCGGGCAATGTCGCTCTGGGTGTCGAAGATGCCGGCCAGTTGGCGGTCGTAGGTGTGGCTCCACAGGGTGAAGCCGGTCGAGGTGTCGGTCAGCCGCGCGGTGATGCGCACGCGCGAGCCTTCGCGGCGCACGCTGGCACCCAGTATCGAGGCCACGCCCAGGCGCTGGCCCAGTGCCTGGGCGTCGACCGCCTGGCTGTCCGGCGTGGACGGTACCGAGGCGACCACCTTCAGGCCTTGCACGCCAGCCAGCGCGTCGCGCATTTCCTCGGCCAGCCCTTCGGCGAAGTAGTCGTCCTGGGCGTTGCCGCTGAGGTTGGCAAACGGCAGCACCGCCACCGACGTTGCCATCGGCGTGCGCGTTGTCGCCCGCCACTGGAGCACGCCCCAGGCCGCCAGCACGCCCAGCAGCACCACGCCTGCCAGCGATGACCAGCGCCAGGCACCGGGGCGATGATGGAGCGCTGGTGGATCGACCGTGCCCCATGCGGGCACGACGGCGCCTGGCGGCGGCACTTCGGTCGGCCTGGGCGCCGCCGGCTCGATGGCCGCCGGCATGGCCTCGTGCGGCTCCGGGGCGGTCGCGTCCGGTGCGGGCGGCGCGGCGGGAGCCTGCAACTGCCCGATGAAGCGGTAGCCCAGTGCATGCCGCGTCTGGATGTAGCGCGGTTGCTGGGGATCTTCGCCCAGGGCATGGCGCAGTTGCGCGATGGCGCGGGTCAACACGCCGGGCGTGACGTGGCGATGCCCCCAGACCTGGTCGATCAGGTCGTCGCGCCCGATCAGCTCGCCGGGGTGGCGCAGCAGCGCCAGCAGCACGGCGAACGCCTTCGGTTCCACCGGCTGCGGCACGCCCGCACGCGACAAGGTATGCGCGGCCGGATCGACCACGACATCGCCAAAACGATAAGGCGTAGCTCCCCCGTCGCGTGCGCCCGATTCCATCCGGTTCATCGGGAAACCCTCAGGCGATCACACAAACCTCGGTGTTCGCTCCTGCAAGCCTCGCATGTCCATCATGACTGAAACGTTCTGCCGGTGGATTCTGCGCCACGCCGCCAGCCGCGGCGCGCACACTCATCGGAGAGACGCCATGAATGCCCAGTTCGCCACCACCCTCCTTCCCTTGCCGGCCGCACTGCAATCGGCTTCATTGCCGGGGCCCCGCCACCCGGCCCGGCGCCGCCCGGGCGGCGGCTTTGCCATTCACGCCAAAGCCCTGGCCCGTTTCAACCGCTTGCTGGGCCGGTTGCAGCATGTGCCCCTGGAGCGTGAACAACTGGTCGCGGCCTGGCGTGAGCTGTTGGACCGGTCATCGCGCGAGCACTGCACGGCAGGCATCGAGCAACGCCTGCAGCTGGCCGTGGCGGTCGAGCGGATGATCCGCGACGCGACCTGGCAGGCCGCCAATGAGGCCATCGCACCCGCCCGCGTGGTCGTGAGTTACATCCACGGCAAGCATGAGCTGATCCCACGCCAGGCCGCACGGGCCCGACGCCTGGACGATGCGATCGTGGTCGACGCGGCCTGGCCGCAGCTCGGTGGCGAAGTGGACAGTTATCTGGACTACTGCCGCCTGCGGGCGATCGAAGCCGAATGGCGCGGTTGCCCGGTCGGGCAGTTCACCTTCACCCGCGCGGACTGGCAGCAGGCCCGCCACGCCGAAGCCAGCCTGCTCGCCCACGTCCGCCGGGTCGGCCAGACCAGTTACCTGCCCGCGGGAACGACCGCCCTCTTCCGCATCCGTTGAACGATCGCGGCGCCAACGTCGAGGCGGACTCACCCACAATGAGCCCGCCCCGGCGCGCCCGGCGCCGAACGCCTGTCAGCGCGGCGAGGAGGAGGCGGCAGCGGGATGATCGGCCGGCGGCGGCCGGGTCGAAGCCGGCGACGCAGGCTTGGCAGGCAGCTCGTGCCTTTCCACCAGCGTGAACACCGGTTGGTCCCAACTCCCGGTGACGTGGTAACGCGCGCTCGCCGCCTTGTTCAGCCCCTTGCCGAGCAGCCCCTGCACGGCAAAACCCGCGGCAGCCCCGACCGGCCCGGCGACCACCGCACCAACCACCGGCAGGCTGTTGCCCACGTGCGGCACGACATAGACCTGCTGGTCGTAGTCGCGCGCGCGCAGGCCGGTGCGGCCGTGGATATCGATGTCGGCGGCCGGCCCGCGGATCTTCAGGTTGTCGGTGGAGGCGTCGCCGTCGGCAAAGCGGAAGTCGCCCTTGATCGAATCGAAGGCCAGCCCCTTGCCGAACACGTCGCCGAAGTCGAGCGTCAGCCGTCGGGGCAGCTCGGCCACGGAAACCAGGCCGAACAGGCGCCCCACGCCGGGGGCCACCTCGGGGATGCGGCCATGGCTGACGTCCACGGCCAACGTGCCGGTCATGTTTGCCAGCGCGAAGGACGTGGGCGCACCAGGCCAGCTCGCATCCAGCACCGCATGCGTCTTGCCGCCGCTGAACAGGCCCTCGTAGCCGAAGGCGGTCAGCATGCTGCCGAGGTTCTGCGCGGCGAAGTCGATACGCATATGCGTCTGACTCGCCTGCGCCGTGCCGTTCCAGTCGCCGCTGGCATTGAGCTGCACGCTCTTGGACAGCGCGCGCAACTGGTCGATGTGCATGCCCTGGCCGGTCGGCCAGGTTTCCAGCCGCGCCTCGCCGAGCCGGGCGGTGCCCAGTCGCAGATCGCCGATCCACAGGTGGAAGGGAGGCAGTGATGCCGGATCGATACCCGTAGCGGCGGGGTTCGCCACGGGCTCGGCCGGCCTCTGCACCACCGTCCCCGGTGCAGCCGGTGCGACGGCCTTGGCCGGCTCCGCGGAGGGCTTGCCGTCCGACGCTGGCGCCGCCTGCGGCCAGTAAAGCCGCTGCAGGCGAGCGGTGATGCCGCGCTTGCGCAGATCGGCTGCCGGCACGTCCACGTGGCCGGCCATCGCGGGGCTGTCCACGTCGATTGCCAGACCGCCGGTGCCCGGCACCGCCTTGATGTGCATGTCGGGGAAGTCGTGTTCGAACACCAGTGCGCGGTCGGCCTGGGCGTCGATACTTTCGAGCCCTGGACCGTCGCTGCTGCTGCCGGCCACCGCATGCTGCACCCAACCGGACACGTCCAGTGCTGCCGCGTGCCCGCGGATGCGCAGACCTTGGTCCGGCAGGTTGTCGGGCATCGCCGTACCGAACGCGATCGCCGCGGCCAACGGCTGGGTGTCCCCGGCCGGAAGACGGAAGCGCGCGCGCATCACCTCGCCCAGTGCCACGTCCAGGCGCGCATTCTCCACCGGCACGCCCAGGGTCAGGTGCAGAGGCAGCACGGCATCGGCCGGCTTGGACAAGGGAACCGGCAACTTCAACGCCGTGCCGGCGAGCGTGCTGTCGGCGCTGAGCGTCTGCACCGACGCGTCGCCGCTGCCGCGAGTGATGTCGAAACCAAGCGTGTAATCGCTGCGGCCCTCGGCTGCCTCGCCCAGCCACTCGAGTTCCGGAAGAGCCTGCACCAGTTCGGCGATGGCGAAACGCCCCTGCAGTCGCGCTGAAAGTACGGTTCCGGGTTGGCCGGTGGCATCGGCGATCGCCAGGTCCAGCGTCGAGGGCTGGCCACGGAAGCTGCCGGCGAGCGGTCCGGCGTGCACGCCGTGGGCGTCGAAGCTGACCGGCCCGGCGAGCTTGTCCAGTCTCAGCTTCCACTCGGGCGCATCCACGTCCGCATCCGCGAGCTGGGCACTGCCTTCCAGCCGCATGGCGCTGAGGTCCTTCACCGGCAGCGACAGGTGGAAGCCGAACGCGGCGCTGCCGCCCAGGCGCAGCTTGGCCAACGTGCCGGCCTGCTCGCGTGCGATCGGGCTCTGGCGCAGGAAATTCATCAGGCTGGCGCCGCTGCCGTTGCCCTGCACGTTCAGATCGATCGTGGTGTCGGAAAAGTCCGGGATCAGCGCGACCGCGCGTTCGAGCTTGATGCCGAGCGACTCGCCGCCGCGGGCTTCGGCCAGCATGCCGTTGTCGACGAAGCTCGCCTCGACCGATAACCCCGTGGCCTGCGGCCATTCCTCGCCGTAGTCCAGGGTCAGGCCGCTGATGCGGGCATGCGCCTCGAAGCGGCCCTCGTTGTGGCGGAACGGCCAGTCGGCCAGGCTGCCGCGCACTACCAGGTCGCCCTCGTCCACCGTGCCTGCGACGAGCGCGCGGTCGAGCCACTCGACGGCATGGGGCGACATCGTATGGGGCGACCAGAACAGCTTGGCTGCCGGCACCTGCGCGTGGTCGACGTGCGCGTACAGATCCAGGAAAGGACGCCCGCCGTCATCCGGCAGCGCGATGGTGCCACGTGCGCTGCCGGCGAAGCCTTCGCCCTGGAACGCGAGCGGATCCATGCCCAACTGCCAGGCCCCACCGGCGTGCCACGCCGCGAGGGTGCCACCGAGCCGCGGTAACACGAAGGGTTTGCGGTACTCCGGCGTGAAGTCGACCACGGTGGCCTGCGCCGGCAGTTCCAGCGAGAAGCCCTGCGCGTCGCCGCGCAGCGTGCCGGCGAGCCGGCTGACGCCCGGCAGCTTCCCGGCCGCCGCGATGCCGGCATTGGAGAAGGATGCCTGCAAACCCTGCACGCCCTCGGCGCGCGACCACTGGAACGTGGCCTGCTTCAACAGGGCGCGCGGATGCCCACTGCCGAGCCAGGCGCCCAGCGACGGGGCAAGGCCGGGTTTGAGCGCAAGCCAAGGCAGCAGCGGCGCGAGATCGAGGTTGCGCGCCGCCATGCCCACGCGCAACGCGCCGTCCGGCTCGTGCAACGCCAGCGCCAGCGCGCCGCCCCGGTCGTCGGCATAGCGGACCTCGTAACCGTCGGCGCTGCGGCTGACGCCGGCCAGACCACGCAGGTGCGGCACGCTGGCGGTTCCCGCAGGGCCTGCTATGGCGAGATCGGCGAGCTCGAAACGCACGGTGGCGCGCACGACCTTGCGGTCCTTCCAGTCCAGCCAGGCGGCAATGTTGCCGGTACCGCGTTTGGCCGCATAGCCGTCCATCGCCACGTCGCCGAGCATCGCGCGCAGGTCGAGCCGGTCACCGGCCAGCCACAGCCGGCCTTCGCTGCCGTCTTCGCGGAAGCTGCCGGCGCCATGCCACTGGCCGCTGGCGCCTTCGCGCTGCAGCAGCACACCGAAGCGCACGCGGCTGCCCTGCCGGCTCAGCCGCAGCTGGTCGGCGCGCACGGCGTAGCGACGACCGCTGACCTCGTCGGTGACGATCAGTCGCAGGTCGCGCAGCCAGATCCCCAGCGAGACAGGGCCCATCGAGAAGTCCTGCCGCGCCCCGCCCTCGGGCCCACCGATGCCGTTGACGTGCCAACGGCCCTGCGCGTCGTGGCTCAGGTCCAGTTCCAGCCCGCGCGCGCGCAGGTCGAGCATGTGCCGCGAGGGCAGCAGCCAGGCGCCGAAATCGATCTTCAGTTCCGACTCGGGCAGGTGCAGCGGACTGCCGCCCCCTGGCCCGGGGCCCACGGTGACGTCGCGCATCACGAACAGCGGGCCGGAGCCTCGCCAGTGGCCCTCCATCGAGGCGAAACTCACCGGCCGGTGCAGGCGTTCGGAAAGCTGCGCGGCCACCCACTGCGGATGGCGCGCCAGCAGCGGCAGCAGCAATTGCGCCAGCGCCACCAGCACGGCCAGCGTGACCACCATGATGCCGGCGCCCCAGCCGAGGGCGCGCAGTGCCACGTGCAGGCGCTGTCGCCAGCGCGCGTTCACCTCGTTCCGTCCCGGCCGGCGTTGCGGGCAATCCTTCGCTTACAGCAAGACCACATCGAATTGTTCCTGCGAGTAATGCTCTTCCGGCTGGAAGCGTATGCTCTTGGAGATGAACTCCTCCAGTTCGGCCACCGCCGCCGACTCCTCTTCGAGGATGCGCGAGACGACCTTGGGACTGGCCATCACGAGCAGCTTTTCGGCGTTGAACTGGCGCACCGCGCGGGTGATCTCGCGGAAGATCTCATAGGTGACCGTCTCGGCGGTCTTGATCGTGCCGCGCCCGCCGCAGTCCGGGCACGGTTCGCAGAGCTGGCGTTCCAGGCTTTCGGTAGTGCGCTTGCGCGTCATCTCCACCAGCCCGAGCGCGGACATCGGGTAGACCGTGGTCTTGGCGTGGTCGCGCGCCAGGCCCTTCTCGAGCATGCGGATGACCTGTCGCTTGTGCTCGTCATCGTTCATGTCGATGAAGTCGATGATGATGATGCCGCCGAGGTTGCGCAGCCGCAGTTGCCTCGCCGCCGCCTGCGCGGCTTCCAGGTTGGTGCGGTAGACCGTTTCCTCCAGGTTGCGCGTGCCCAGGTAGCCGCCGGTGTTGACGTCGATCGTCGTCATCGCCTCGGTCTGGTCGACGATCAGATAACCGCCGGATTTGAGCGGCACCTCCTTCTTCATCGCGCGCTGGATCTCGTCCTCCACGCCGTAGAGGTCGAAGATCGGCCGCTCGCCGGTGTAGTGCTCGATGCGATCGTCCAGGCTGGGCATGAACTTGTGCACGAACTTGACGACCTTCTCGTGCGTCTCGCGCGAATCGACGCGTACCTTCTCGATGTCGTCGGTGAGCATGTCGCGCAGGCTGCGCAGCGGCAGCGAGAGCTCCTCGTAGACGCGCTCGCCGACCTTGGCTTTGGCGATGTTCTCCTGCACCACGCGCCAGACCTTGCTCAGGTAGGTCACGTCGAAGGCGAGCGACTCGGCCGACTGGCCTTCGGCGTTGGTGCGCACGATGTAGCCGAGCCGGTTCGTTCCGGCACCGTCCTCGCCGATCAGGCCGCCGAGCACGTCCTTCAGGCGTCCGCGCTCGGCCTCGTCCTCGATGCGTGCGGAGATGCCCAGCGTACGCGCGTGCGGCAGCAGCACCAGGTAACGCGAGGGGATCGACAGGTGGGTGGACAGCCGTGCGCCCTTGGTCCCGATCGGGTCCTTCACCACCTGCACCACGATGTCCTGCCCTTCATGGACCAGCTCGCTGATCGAGGGCGTGTGGCCGTTGCCGTGCACCTCCGCGCCCTCGGGCAGCGGCGGGCGCACGATGTCCGAGGCGTGCAGGAACGCCGCACGCTCCAGCCCGATTTCCACGAACACGGCCTGCATGCCGGGCATCACCCGCTGCACGCGGCCCTTGTAGACGTTGCCCACGTAGCCGCGCTTGGAGGCACGCTCGACGTGCACCTCCTGCAGCATGCCGTTCTCGACCACGCCTACGCGGGTCTCACGGGGCGTCACGTTGATCAGGATCTCTTCACTCACACCCACCCCCGTTGATCTGTCTCTTTATAGCGGGTGGGCGATGAAACTGTCGATGCGCCAGCGCACGGGAAGCCGGCAACCCGGCGGCGCCACCGCCGCGACGGGCACGACGGCCACCCACTGGGTAGACTCCGCCACCATGAAACTGCTGCTGGTGGAAGATTCCGAACGCCTGCGCACCACCCTGCAGCACGGCCTGCGGGGCGCCGGCTTCACCGTCGACGCGGCGGCGGACGGCGTCGAGGCCAAGGGTTTCCTCGCCGGCTACGACTACGACCTGGTGGTGCTGGACCTGATGCTGCCACGGCTGGACGGCCTGGGCGTGCTGCGCAGCCTGCCCCCGGGCGGCCGTCGCCCGCGCGTGCTGGTGCTGTCCGCCCGCGACCAGGTGGGCGACCGCATCGAGTCGCTCAACGCCGGCGCCGACGACTACCTGGTCAAGCCCTTCGCCTTCGACGAGCTTGTCGCCCGCCTGCACGCCCTGGCGCGCCGCCCGCTGCAGGCACAGCCGGTGGTGCTGACCCTGGGTACGCTGGCGTGGGACCCGCTGGCCCAGCAAGCCAGCGTGGATGGCCAGCCGCTGCCGCTTACGCCGCGCGAGTTCGCCGTGCTGGGGCTGCTGCTGCGCCACCGCGGCCGCGCCTTCACGCGCCAGGAAATCCTCGAGCGCACCGCCGGCAGCGACACCGACGTTTCCGACCGCAGCGTCGAGGTGCTGGTCTTCGGTCTGCGCCGCAAGCTCGACGCGGCCGGCCTGGCCGGCCTGATCGAGACCCGCCGCGGCGCCGGCTACCTGATCCCGTGAAACCGCCCTCGCTCGCCGCGCGCATCACCCTGCTGCTGGTGGGCACCAGCCTGGCCCTGCTCGGCGGGGGCGGATTGCTGATGGACTGGCGCATCGACCAGGCGATGGAGAGCCGGTATCGGGAAAACCTGCTGACCCAGGCCCAGGCGCTGACCACGGTGGTGGAGATCGAGCAGGCGGCCGGCGAGCCACAAGCGGCCGCGGGACTGCTCGGCGAAAGCGGACACGCCTGGTACGAGCTGCGCTGCGAGGGCCTGGCGCCCCAGCGCAGCACACCGCCGCCACCGGTCGCGCCCGCCGGCTGGCCGGCGGCGGCGGGAGCCACACCGCGCTTCCTCAATCTGCGCAACGGGTCCGGACGGCTGGGCGCGGTGATGTTCGCCTTCCAGGAGCCCTCCGCCACCCGCCCGCCCACGCGCCGCTGCGCGCTGCTGTTCATGCAGGACCGTCGCGCGTTCGACCGCCTGCTGACCACGCTGGACTGGATACTCGTGCTGGGCCCGGCACTGGCGCTGCTGGTCGCGCTGGTGGCGGTGCCGCTGATCGTGCGGCGCGGCCTGAAACCGGTGCGCGCGCTGGTCGAGCGCATGCGCGACATCGGCCCGCACGCGCCCGGCCAGCGCCTGCCCGCCAGCGGTACGCGCGAGCTCGACCCGCTGGTCGCCCGCTTCAACGACGTGCTGGCCAGGATGGACGAGGGCCTCGCGCGCGAACGCCAGTTCGCCAGCGGCCTGGCGCACGAGACTCGTACGCGGTTGGCCGAACTGCGCGCGCTGGCGGAAGTGGAGGCGCGTTACCCGAGCGGCCGGGAACTCGACCAGATCCTCGGCGAGATCGGGCAGATCGGGGCTGAGCTGGAAGCGACCGTTTCTGCATTGCTGCTGCTCACCCGCCTGCAGTCGGGCCTGGAACAACCGCAGCGCCAGCCGCTGGAACTGGCCCCGTGGCTCGAGCGCCAGCTGCCCCGCCACCGCGCGCACGCCGCCTCGCGTGGCCTGGCGCTGGTGGTCGACGGCAGGCCGCCGGCGCACCTGCATACCGACCCCGCGTTGCTTGAGGTCGTGCTGGGCAACCTGCTCGGCAACGCCTGTGCCTACGCGCCGGACGGCGACACCGTGAGGGTCGGGCTGGATACGGACGGCCTGCGCATCAGCAACGCCGCGCCCGGGCTGGAGCCCGCGGACCTTGCGCGTTTCGGCCAGCGCTTCTGGCGCAAGCAACCGCCCCATGCCGGCCATGCGGGCCTCGGGTTGGCGCTGGCCCACGCAGCGGCCGAGGCGCTTGGCATGGACCTTCGCTTCGAACTGGAGGATGGGCGGTTGTCGGCCGTGCTGCGGTGGGGCTGAGGCACGACTCCCCCCATCCGCCCTTCGGGCACCCCCCCGTCAAACGGGGGAAGGATCAGAGGCGCGGCGCTGCATTTCCGACCCCCTCAGCGAACGCGGGGGCTCAAACACGAGCCGCTGCACTTTCGAGCCTTCCTCCGCGAACGCGGGGGAAGGTGTCGACGGGCGGGCGCCCTTGAGCGCAATCGGCATCAGCCGGCCGGATCGCGCACCTCGGCACGAACCCGCGGCAGGCTGTCCGGATAGTGCTGTTGCACGAACGCGATCATCCCTTCGCGCACGTGGCAGCGCAGGTCGAAGTTGCTGCCCGAGTCGGCCGAACTGGCCAGGATGCGGATCTGCAGCGTGCGGTCGGTGGTATCGGTCACCTGCAGCACGCAGACTCGCCCGTCCCACTGCGGCGCCTCCTTGCACAGGCGCTTGACCTCCTCGCGCAGCGGCTCCAGCGGCACGCGGTAGTCCAGCCACAGGTAGACGGTGCCGATCAGCTGCGAGCTGGTACGCGTCCAGTTCTGGAACGGGTTCTCGATGAACCAGTTCAACGGCACCACCAGCCGTCGTTCGTCCCAGATGCGCACCACCACGTAGGTGCCGGTGATCTCCTCGATGCGACCCCACTCGCCCTCGATGATCACCACGTCGTCCAGCCGGATCGGCTGGGTGATGGCAATCTGCAGGCCGGCGATCAGGTTGCTCAGCACCGGCTTGGCCGCCAGGCCCACGGCCAGGCCGGCCAGGCCCGCCGAGGCAAGCAGGCTGGCGCCGATCTGACGCACGCCGGGAATCATCATCAGGCACGCGGCCAGGCCGATCAGGATCAGCAGCACGGAACCCGTGCGCCCCAGTACGCGCGCCTGCGTGAGCACCCGCCGTGCGCGCAGGTTGTTCTCGGTGTTGACCGGGAAGCGGCGGCAGAAGAAGAACTCGACTGCGTTGATGCAGCGCACGCCCAGCCACGTGGCAACCGCGATCAGGGCGATCACCAGGATCTGCTCGGCCGACGCGGTGATGTGCAGTTCGTCCGCCTCGGGGCGTGTATGCAGCGCCACCACCAGCACCAGCAGCGGCACCAGCCAGCCCATCGGCGAGCGCGCCTGCCTGAGCATCTCGCGCGCCATCGGATGCCCGTCGCTGACACGCCAAAGCAGCGCGCGCACCAGCCGGTGGACGACGATCGCGACCAGCAACGCCACGATCACCGTGACGCCCAGGCGGATCCAGGGCTGGCCGTTCCAGATCTCCAGCAGGTTTTCCGTCATCGGCCTACCGTGCCGGTTCGCGCGTCCACGTCGCGTGGGCGGGTCATGGTCGCAATGTTCAGACGGCCATCCGCCTTGCCGTAAAGTAGGCCGATGAGCGCCACACCCATCCTCCTCGCCTGGAGCGGCGGCAAGGACTGCCTGATGGCCCTGCAGCGGCTGCGCGCCGATCCGCAGTGGCAGGTGGTCGCGCTGCTGACGACCGTCAACCGCACCTATGGAAGGATCGCCATGCATGGCGTGCGGCGCGACATCCTGCTCGCGCAGGCCGATGCGCTGGGCCTGCCGCTGCTGGAAGTCGAGATGGACTGGCCCGGCAGCAACGAGGCCTACGAAGCGGCGCACGAGCGTGCGCTGGCCCAGGCACGGATGCGCTGGCCGGGCATCCGCCACTGCGCCTTCGGTGACCTGTTCCTGCAGGACGTGCGCGACTACCGCGTGCGCCAGCTCGGCCGCGCGCAATGGCGCGCCGTGTTTCCCATCTGGGGCGAGGACACCCAGGCCCTGTCGCGCCGCTTCGTGGGCGAGGGGCATCGCGCGCTGCTGTGTTGCGTGGACACGCAACAGCTGGCGGCGGACTACTGCGGCCGCCCCTACGACGGTGCGCTGCTCGACAGCCTGCCGGCAGGCGTCGACCCGTGCGGCGAGCACGGCGAGTTCCACACGCTGAGCTGCGGCGGCCCGTTGTTCGCCCGCGAACTGCGCCTGCGCCGCGGCGAGTCGGTGCTGCGCGACGAGCGCTTCCAGTTCACCGACTTCCTGCTCGATGAACCGACCGGCTGAGCACATCCTGCCCGACCTGCTGCGCCCGGGCCTGGCGCTGGTGTTCTGCGGGACGGCCGCAGGGGAACGCTCGGCGCGCGAAGGCGCCTACTACGCACACCCGGGCAACCTGTTCTGGCGCGCGCTGCACGAGGCGGGCATCACGCCGCGCCGCTTCACGCCGGCCGAGTATCCGGACCTGCTTGAACTGGGCATCGGCCTGACCGACCTCGCCAAGCGACACAGCGGCAACGACGCCGACCTGCCGCGCGATGCTTTCAACGTCCCGGCGATGATGGCCAAGATCGAACGCTTCCAGCCGCGCCTGCTCGCCTTCACCAGCAAGGCGGCCGCACGGGCGGCGCTGGGCCGGCCGATCGAGGCCTACGGACCGCAGCCCGAGCGCATCGGCACCACCCGTGTCTTCGCCCTGCCCTCGCCCTCGGGCCAGGCCCGCCGCCACTGGGACATCGAGCCCTGGCGCGTGCTGGCGAGGCAGGCCCGGCTCGACTAGCCGCTCGCCCCTCGCGCGACGCGATGCATGGCGAACGCTGCGCCTGTCCGCTGGCTATTCGACAGGCGTGTGCCGATAGGCGGCGACGTCGCGCTCCATCACTGGCGCGGCGTTGTTCGACCAGGCGTGGCGAATGTAGGTCACCACCGCGGCGACGTCGCCATCGCTCAGCTGCTGCGCGAACGGCGGCATCGAGTAGGGGCGCGGGTGGGCGGCGGTGGTGGGTGCGAAACCGCCGAGCAGGACGATGCGGATGGCATTGATGCCGGTCGGCTCGGTCACTGACGAGTTGCCGGCCAGCGGCGGGTAGACGCCCGCGACGCCCCGGCCGTCCTTGCCGTGGCAACTGCTGCACTGCCGGTCGTACAGGTCGGCGCCGCGGTCGAGCAGCGCGGTGGCGTCCACCCGGCTGCCGCCCTGCGCCGGCGCGGGGCGCGGCGGCAGCGACTGCAGGTAGATGGCGATGGCGCGCAGGTCGTCCTGGCGCATGTGCTGCGTGCTCTGCATGACGACGTCGGCCATCGGCCCGAACGCGGCGCCCTTGCGCGACTGGCCGGTGCGAAGCAGCGTCACGATGTCGTCTGTGCTCCAGCCTTCCAGGCCGCCGTGGGCGTGCGTGCTGAGGTCGGGGGCGTACCAGTTCTGCGCGGGAATCTGGCCGCCGGTGAGCGTTTCGTTGCTGGGCAGGCCACCGAGGTTGTCGCGCGCGACGTGGCATTCGTTGCAGTGGCCCAGGCCCTGCACCAGATAGGCGCCGCGATTCCACTGCGCCGATTGCTTCGGGTCGGGCACGAATTCGCCGGGGCGGAAGTAGAGCGTGCGCCAGGTGGCCAGGCCGGCCCGCAGGTCGTAGGGGAAGCGCAACGACGGGGCGCCCGTCTGGTTGCGCACCGGTGGCAGGGTCTTGAGGTAGGCGAACAGCGCGAACGCATCTTCGCGGCTGACCTTCGTGTAGGAGGTGTACGGGAAGGCCGGGTAGAGCGCATGGCCATCGCGTCCGACGCCTTCGTGCAACGCGCGCCAGAACGCATCGAACGACCATTGCCCCAGGCCCGTGGCGTCGTCCGGCGTGAGGTTGGGCGCGGGCACCTCGCCGAACGGCGTGGGCAGCGCGCGCCCGCCGGCGTAGGGCTTGCCGCCCTGCGCGGTATGGCAGGCCGCGCAGTCGCCGATCGTGGCGAGGTAGGCGCCGCGGGCGATCAGGGCCGGGTCCTGCAGCTTGGCGGCGGTGGTCTGTGCGGGCGGCAACGCTGCGTGGTGCCGGGCGAGCAGCCACCAGGCGACGACGGCGATCGCCACCACCAGCAGGGCTAGGAAACCGCGCAGGAGCCACTTCATCGCGCGCCCTCCTTCGCCTGCAGGACGCCACAGGCCAGTGGCGGCGTCACCGACCCGGCCGGCTGGGCGTGAACGTCCGCGGGCACGTCGCGGGCGGCAAGCCAGGCGGAGACCGCGGTGATGTCGGCCTCGCTCAGGCGGCCGGCGATGGTTGCCATGCAGTCGGGAGCGACCATCGCGCGCGTATGCGTACGCCATGCGCCCAGCTGCGCACTGATGTAGTCGTAGGGCAAGCCGACCAGGCCGGGGATGTCCGGTTCCACGCCGGTCAGATGCTCGCCGTGACAGGCCGCGCAGGCGGGAACCTTGCGCGAGGGATCGCCCTGGGTGGCGAGCACTTCACCGCGCTTGAGGGCCGCGTCCGTGACACGCGGCAACGGCGAGCGCTGGTAGGGCACCTGCTGCGCGGCAAAGTAACCGGCGATCTCGTGCATGTACTCGGGCGTCAGGCCGCGCACCGTGTATTCCATCGGCGCGTACTTGCGCAGGCCGTCCTGGAAGTTGCGGATCTGGCGCGCGAGATAGCCGGCCGGCTTGCCGGCGAGGCGCGGGAAGAAACCGGTCTCGGGCGTGCCTTCGCCGTGCTCGCCGTGACAGGCCGTGCAGGCGGCGATGCGCTGCTTGAGGGTATCGGGCACGTTGGGCGCGTCTGCGGCCCGGACGGCGGTGGCGGACAGCGCGACGACCAGGAGGGCCGGCGCCAGGCACACGGAGGAAAGCAGGCTCATGCGTGGGATTATAGGTAGCGGCTGGATGCGCGGCAGGCGCGCGGGAGGGATATGCTGCGCCGGCGCGACACCATGCCGCACCGTCATGCGCCATTGCACACCGACCCATCGGAGGCCGCCGTGAAACCCTCGCCCGCCCGCCTTGCCCTGCTCATCTCCCTGCTGCTCGCCGGTCCAGCGATGGCGGCGCAACCGCCCCAGCCGCTCGCCTGGGCCTCGATCGACCAGCTGCAGCAGCAGATGGACGCCGGCACGCTGGACAGTCGCACGCTGGCGCGGCAGTTCCTCGACCGCATCGCGCAGATCGACCAGGCCGGACCGACCCTGCGCTCGGTGATCGAAACCAACCCCGACGCGCTGAAGCTCGCCGCCGCGCTCGACGCCGGTCGCGCCAGCGCCAAGCGTGGCCCGCTCTACGGCGTGCCGGTGCTGCTCAAGGACAACATCGACACCGGCGACCGCATGCTCACCACCGCCGGTTCGCTGGCGCTGGCCGACGCGCCGGCACCGCGCGACGCCGGACTGGTCGAACGGTTGCGCAAGGCCGGCGCGCTGGTGCTGGGCAAAACCAATCTGAGTGAGTGGGCCAACTTCCGTTCCAGCCACGCCAGCAGCGGCTGGAGCGGTCGTGGCGGGCAGACGAAGAATCCCTATGTGCTCGACCGCAATCCCTGTGGTTCGAGTGCCGGTTCCGGCGCGGCGGTGGCCGCCGGCCTGGTGACCGTGGCGATCGGCACGGAAACGGATGGCTCGATCATCTGCCCTGCCGCCAGCAACGGCATCGTCGGCATCAAGCCCACGCTGGGTCTGGTCAGCCGGAGCGGCATCGTGCCGATCGCACACAGCCAGGACACCGCCGGCCCGATGGCACGCAGCGTGGCTGATGCCGCGGCCCTGCTCAGCGTGATCGCCGGCAGCGATCCGCGCGATCCGGCGACCGCCGAAGCGGACAAGCACGCCACCGACTACACGCGTTTCCTCGACCCCAATGGACTCAAGGGCAAGCGCATCGGCGTGGTGCGCCAGCTCGCCGGCGCCGAACCCAACGCCGACCGCGTGCTGGAGCAGGCCATCGCGTTGATGAAGTCCCAAGGCGCGATCATCGTCGACCCGGTGACCGTGCCGCACCTGGCCGACCTCGGCGGACCGGAGATGACCGTGTTGCTGTATGAGTTCAAGCACGACATCAACGCGTATCTGGCCAGCCGGCCGAACCTCAAGATGAGGACGCTCACTGACCTCATCGCCTTCGACAAGGCGCACGCGGAACAGGAAATGCCCTGGTTCGGCCAGGAGCTGTTCGAGGAGGCGCAGGGCAAAGGTCCGCTGACCGACAGGAACTACACCGACGCGCTGGCCAAGGCCAAGCGGCTGGCCGGCCCCGAGGGCATCGACGCGGCGCTGGCCAAGAATCACCTGGACGCCTTGCTGGCGCCGTCGTGGGGTCCGGCCTTCGTCACCGACCTGGTGCTCGGCGACCACATCGTGAGCGGCGATCCGACGGTTGGCGGCGCATCGCAACCGGCGGCAGTGGCCGGCTATCCGTCCATCACCGTGCCGGCCGGCTTCGCGCATGACCTGCCGGTGGGCATCGTGCTGTTCGGCGCGAAGTGGAGCGAGCCCACGCTGATCTCGATCGCCTACGGCTTCGAGCAGCAGGCCCAGGCCTGGCAGCCTCCGCGCTTCCTGGACACCGTCGGCGGCAAGCCGGTTGCGGGTTCGCGCTGAGCACCGTAGCCCGGGCCTGCAAAGCGCCCTGACGTGCCCGCACCGCGGGCATCGGTCGGTGGAAACCATGCCGACCGATGCCTGCCTGTTCTTCAACGACTGCCCGGCTGCGGTGCACTGCTCAAGCCGAAGCTGGCGATTGCCGCGTGTTGCTCCTTGGGGCGATGTGCTTTGTCCGCCGGTGCAGGGCAAGGAGGATGTTGCCGGTAGCGGAACCGGCGAGCGGCTTGGCGGTCTTAAGACAGGCACTCCCGGCAAAGGACCTGTCCATGCACGCCTTCGCACGCTTCCTGCTCCGCAACCGCGGTTTCTTCCTGTTTCTGCTCGGCATGCTGGTCTTCCGCAGCGCGCTGGCGGACTGGAACACCGTTCCGACCGGCTCCATGCAGCCGACCATCCACATCGGTGACCGCATCGTGGTCGACCGCATGGCCTACGACCTGCGCCTGCCTTTCACGCACGTCTCGCTGTGGCACCGGGCGGATCCCCGGCGGGGAGACATCGTGATCATCGACTCGGCCGCGACGGGCGAGCGGCTGGTCAAGCGCGTGATCGGGCTGCCGGGCGATACCGTCGCGCTGCGCAGCAACGTGCTCTACATCAACGGCCATACCGCGCATTATCGGCCCGCGCAGGTGGTGGATATCGCGGCGGACCGGGCCCTGCCGGCAAGTTATGCGATGGAATCGCTGGGTGGCGGATCCGAGCATTTCATCCGGCTATCGCGCTACCTACCGAGCCCTGCCAGCAACTATGGCCCCGTCACAATCACCGCGGGTCATTATCTGGCCATGGGCGACAACCGCGACGACAGCTATGACTCGCGATTCTTTGGTTTCGTGCCGCGTGAGGAAATCGTGGGACGTGCGCGTTTCGTGGCACTGTCGCTCGACCCGGCAAGACATGGCATGCCGCGCGCCAACCGTTGGGGGCTGGCGCTGCACTAACGCCTGTCGTGCAACGGCGGATGGGGTCAGCTACCGCGGCGCGCTCAACCCAGCGTGATGGTCGGCCCCAGGATGGCAGCGAAGGCGATAGTCATGGCCATGCCGGCCACCACCAGCGACCGATGGCGCCCTACCGCAAAATCGGTCGGCGGCCGCTCCCGTGACCGGGCATAAGCGACATTGAACAGGCCCGCCGTTCCGCCGAAGGAAGATGCGACGGCGGATACCAGCGTGATGAATATCCCCAGCGGGTTGAACAGGCTGACCAGCACGGCCGCGATGCCTCCGACAATGTAGAGCGTCATCGCCACCGTCCGTTGCGTACGCTGCGCAGCCGGTCCGCCCCCCAGCATGACGGCCATCATGGCGATGGCCTTGCGCGTTACCGCGATATAGGCGACCAGCCCCACCCCAAAAAGCAGCAGGCGCCATGCCCAAGGCCAGGGTAACGGACCGATGCCGCCACCGTCGGCCGGCCCCCAGTCACCCAGATTGGTCAGGCCGGAAAACATCCAGTATCCGGCAGCCACCATGCCCTTGACGGTAAACACGATCCACCACGCCAGCCGCGCCAGCGGACGGTTCGCCAAATGCCAGAAAAGGAAGCCGACGCAGGCGAGCAGCACGTCCATCGAGGTGCCGGCCATCGCCACCAGGCGCCGGCTCCAGCCGCCAGTGCCGCTGCATTCGACGTAGTACGCACCCAGTTGGCTGGGCTGGTGCCCGGTCGCCACGCAAGCGAGAGCATGCCCCATCAGCTCGTGCGCCATCGTCAGCAGCGGTAGCAGCAACAATGCCAGCCCAACCACGGTCCAAACGTCGACGCGCGAGTCAGCGCGCGGGGCTTGCCTTGCCATGGTCCGTCTCTCCTATGTGCCTGCATTCAAGCGTGGCCCGGCACGCCGGGTGAGCCCAGTACTTACTGCCAGCTACTGCCGGTGACGTCTGTCATTTATGCGCTGACCAAGCAATGCGGTTTCCGCCCGTGCACTTTCCGGCGCACGCCCGACCTCACCCCGCAACACCCTCGGACTTGCGCACGATCAACATGGCCAGCTCCAGCGACTGCTCATAATTGAGCCGCGGATCGACCATGGACTTGTAGGCCCGCTTGAGATCCGTCTCGGACAGATCGCGGGCGCCACCCATGCATTCGGTCACGTCCTCGCCAGTCAGTTCGAGGTGCACGCCACCCAGCCGCGTCCCCGCAGCCGCGTGGATGTCGAACGCCTGGTCAAGCTCGCCCCGGATGTTGTCGAAGCGGCGGGTCTTGTAGCCGTTGGATGTGCTTTCGGTGTTGCCGTGCATCGGATCGGCGACCCACAACACGCGCCGTCCCTCGCGCCGGACCGCCTCCAGCAGTGGCGGCAGTGCATGGGCGATGGACGCGTTGCCCATGCGGTGGATCAGGGTCAGCCGTCCGGGCTCGTCGTGTGGATTGAGAGCGTCGATCAGCGGGAGCAACTGCTCCGCGGTCACCGACGGTCCTACCTTCACCGCGACAGGGTTACGAATGCCGCGGAAATACTCCACGTGCGCGCCTTCCAGCGCCGCCGTGCGCATGCCGATCCAGGGGAAGTGCGTAGACAGGTTGAACCAGCCGGGGTTGCGCGGCACTTGCCGGGTCAGCGCTTCCTCGTAATGCAGCAAAAGCGCCTCATGCGAGGTGAAGAAGTCGACCCGCGAGAAGCTGGCAATGGGGCCGGCCAGTGTTTCCATGAAGCGCAGCGAATCGCCGATAGCGGCGACCATGCGGCGATACTCGGCCGCCAGCGGCGAATGCTCGACCCAGGCCAGGTCCCAGTATTCCGGGTGATGCAGGTCGGCGAACCCGCCGTCGATCAGCGCGCGCACGAAGTTCATGGTCAGTGCCGAATGCGCATGCGCCTGGATCAGGCGCTGCGGATCGGCACGGCGCGCCCCGGCAGTGAAGGCAGGTCCGTTGACCACGTCACCGCGGAAGCTTGGCAGCGTCAAGCCATCCCGGGTTTCGGTGTCGGCCGAACGCGGTTTGGCATACTGGCCGGCGAACCGACCCACGCGCAATACCGGCTTCTTGAGCCCGTGCACCAGAACCAGGCTCATCTGCAGCAGCACCTTCAACCGGTTGGAGATCACCGGACTGGTGCAGTCGGCGAAACTCTCGGCGCAGTCGCCGCCCTGCAGCAGGAAACGCTCGCCCTCCTGCGCCTCGGCCAGTGCCTGCTTGAGCGCCAACACCTCCCAGGAGGTCACCAGCGGCGGCAAGGCCGCCAGTTGCGTGGTGGCACGCGCCAGCTCCGCCGCATCCTCGTAGTGTGGTTGCTGCAGGGCAACGCACCGCTGCCAGGAAGCCGGCGCCCAGTCGGCAGGCGCCTCGGCCATACGGTTGGGTCGATCGTTCACGGCATTGTCCGGTCGGGAATGCGACGCACAGTGGCGACAAGGGCGAGCACTGCCAGCAGCACGAACCACAGCAGCGTCCAGGCCGGCATCGGCAGACCCAGCACCGGCTCGACCTTGGCGCATTCGCCCGAACCGGTGAAGACCATGCGCAGCACCTGGGCGAACGGGAAGGCGTCAAACATGTAATCAAGCGGGGGGCCACACGAGGGAACCTGGTCGGCCGGCAGCGACTGGATCCATAGATGGCGCCCCGCCACGGCCATACCCCACAGCGCCCCCAGCAGCACGCCCCCGGTGTAGACCCAGCGCAGCCCACGCCGGGGCGCATGCAGCGCGCCGACCAGGAAAAAGACCGCCATCACCAGGAAGCCGATGCGCTGGAAGATGCACAGCGGACACGGAATCAACCCCCACGCGTGCTCTGTGTACAGCGCGAAGCCGAGCAGGGCCACGCAGATCAGGAAACCCAGGAGGAAGCTGACGCGATAAGACCAGTGCAGAGGATTCATGGCGGCATGTTGCGTTGCGGAAAGTCGACATTACCCGCTTGCTGGTCCGCTGTCAGCAAGCCGGCCGGAAAAAGAAAAACCCCGGCAGGTCGCCCGGCCGGGGTTTGTCGTTTGGACGTCTGGACGCCCGTACGTTCGAGGCTTACTCCGCGTCGGCGGCAACAGCCGTCTGCGGACGATCCACCAGCTCGACGTAGGCCATCGGCGCGTTGTCACCCGGGCGGAAACCGCACTTCAGGATGCGCAGATAGCCGCCGGGACGCTCGCGGTAGCGCGGGCCCAGTTCGACGAACAGCTTGCCCACCGCTTCCTTGTCGCGCAGGCGCGAGAAGGCGAGGCGGCGGTTGGCGACGCCATCAGCCTTGGCCAGCGTGATGAGCGGCTCGGCGACGCGGCGCAGCTCCTTGGCCTTGGGCAGGGTGGTACGGATCAGCTCGTGCTTGATCAGCGAGGCGGCCATGTTCTTGAACATCGCTTCGCGGTGCGAGCTGGTGCGGTTGAGCTTGCGGCCCGATTTCTGGTGGCGCATGGTGAACTCTCTTCGGTCTGTTGTTATGAAAAACCGGCGGTTGTGTCCGGTTTTCCGCGGTTGCCCGCTGTTTCGAGCCTTTTAAGAACAGGCTCTCGTGAGGAGTGCGGCCATGGGTGGCCGTCTATTGCTATGGCGATCACGAGGACCGCATGGGCCAAACCGGCCCTTCGACGGGCAGCCAAAACGACCGCTCCAAGAAGACGGCCGGCAGGAACGCTAGTTACCCGCCAGCCTGAAACTTCGACGGCGATCTCGCGATCGCCGCCGCAAACATCAACCCAGCTGCATGCCGTGCGAAAGGCCCGGCGGCGGCCAGTTCTCCAGCTTCATGCCCAAGGCCAGGCCGCGCGAGCCAAGGACGTCCTTGATCTCGGTGAGCGACTTCTTGCCCAGGTTCGGGGTCTTGAGCAACTCGACCTCGGTCTTCTGCACCAGGTCGCCGATGTAGTAGATGCTCTCGGCCTTCAGGCAGTTGGCCGAACGCACCGTCAGCTCCAGGTCGTCGATCGGGCGCAGCAGCAGCGGATCGAACCCGCCCTTCTCCGCCTTGTCGGCCGAGCTCTCGCGACGCGAGAAATCGCCGAACACCGACAGCTGGTCGTTGAGGATCTCGGCGGCCTTGCGGACCGCGTCTTCCGCACCGATGGTTCCGTTGGTCTCGATGTCGAGCACGAGCTTGTCGAGGTTGGTGCGCTGCTCCACACGGGCCGCGTCGACCTCGTAGGCCACGCGCAGCACCGGCGCGAAGGAAGCATCCAGCTGCAGGCGGCCGATCGGACGCGCTTCATCGTCCGGATGCTGGCGCGCGCTGGCCGGCTGGTAGCCGACGCCACGACGCACCTTCAGGCGCATGTTGAGCGCGATGTCCTTGGTCAGGTGGCAGATCACGTGCTCGGGGTTGACGATTTCCACCGAGTGGTCGACGACGATGTCGCCGGCCGTGACCACGCCCTTGCCCTTCTTGGACAGGGTCAGGGTGACTTCGTCGCCGGAATGCTGGCGAATGGCCACGTCCTTGAGGTTGAGCAGGACTTCGATCACGTCCTCCTGCAGACCCTCGAGGGTGGTGTACTCGTGCAGCACGCCATCGATTTCGACTTCGATGATGGCGCTGCCCGGGATCGACGAGAGCAGCACGCGGCGCAGCGCGTTGCCCAGGGTGTGGCCGAAGCCACGCTCGAGCGGCTCCACCACCACCTTGGCGCGGTTGGCTCCGAGCTGCTCGACGCTGAGGCCACGAGGCCGCAGCACACTAGTTGACGAAACTGCCATGCAGGGCTCCGGTAATTACTTCGAATACAGCTCGACGATCAGGGCTTCGTTGATGTCCGACGGCAGGTCGCCGCGGTCAGGCACCGCCTTGAAGGTGCCAGTGAACTTCTTGGAGTCCACTTCGAGCCAGATCGGACGCAGGTCCATGGTGTCGAACACGGTCGCCGCTTCCTGCACGCGCAGCTGGTTGCGCGCGCGCTCGGTCAGCGCGACCTCGTCGCCCGGCTTGACCTGGTACGAGGGGATATTGACCTTCTTGCCGTTGACCAGCACCGCCTTGTGGGCGACCAGCTGGCGGGCCTGGGCGCGGGTGACCGCGAAGCCCATGCGATAGACGACGTTGTCCAGACGGCTCTCGAGCAGGCGCAGCAGGTTCTCGCCGGTGTTGCCCTTGAGGGTCGACGCCTTGGTGTAGTAGTTGCTGAACTGGCGCTCGAGCACACCGTAGATGCGCTTGACCTTCTGCTTTTCACGCAGCTGGACAGCGTAGTCGGACATGCGCATGCGCTTGTTGGCGCCATGCTGGCCGGGCTTGTTTTCCAGCTTGCACTTGGAGTCCAGCGCGCGCGCCGGGCTCTTCAGGCTGAGATCCGCACCCTCGCGGCGGGCGAGCTTGCAGGTAGCTCCACGATAACGGGCCATGGGTTACTCCTTAGACTCGACGCTTCTTGGGGGGACGGCAGCCGTTATGCGGAATCGGCGTGACGTCAATAATGTTCAGGACCTTGTAGCCCAGCGCGTTCAGCGAACGCACGGCCGACTCGCGGCCCGGGCCGGGGCCCTTGATACGCACTTCCACGGTCTTCACGCCGTAGTCGCCGGCCGCGCGGCCAGCCTTCTCGGCAGCGACCTGGGCAGCGAACGGGGTGGACTTGCGCGAACCGCGGAAACCCGCGCCGCCGGCAGTCGCCCACGACAGCGCGTTGCCCTGGCGGTCGGTGATGGTGACGATGGTGTTGTTGAAGGAGGCCTGCACGTGGGCCACGGCATCCGTGACAACGCGCTTGATCTTCTTCTTGGTCTTGACAGGCTTGGCCATAATTGGTGTCCGTTACTTCTTGATCGCGCGACGCGGACCCTTGCGGGTGCGTGCATTGGTACGCGTGCGCTGACCGCGCACCGGCAGGCCACGACGGTGGCGCAGGCCGCGGTAGCAACCCAGATCCATCAGGCGCTTGATCGCGATGCCTACCTCGCGGCGAAGGTCGCCTTCGACGACGTACTTGCCGATTTCGTGGCGGAGCTTCTCCACCTCGCCCTCACTGAGGGACTTGATCGGCGTGGTCGGAACCACCCCGGCATCCGCACAGACCTTCTTGGCCCGGCTGCGGCCGATGCCGTAGATGCTCTGCAGGCCAACCCAGACATGCTTCTGGACCGGCAAATTGACACCCGCGATGCGCGCCATGATGTACTTTCTCCGATGCGTTTCTTGCGCGGTAAACGCGCAATTTTAACCTGAATTACCCTAACAGGAAAGCCCCGCGGCACCGTGCCGCCTGCCTTCCAACGTGACCAACCCCGTTCGCCCCAGCAGCCACTAGTTGCGGCGGAGGTTGGCCTTCTTGAGCAGACTTTCGTACTGGTGGCTGACCAGGTGCGCCTGCACCTGGGCGGTAAAGTCCATCACCACCACCACGATGATCAGCAGCGAGGTGCCGCCGAAGTAGAACGGCACGTGCCAGTAGTTCTGCATGAACGTCGGCACCAGGCACACCAGCACCAGATAGATTGCACCCACGCCCGTCAGCCTGGTCATCACGCCGTCGATGTACTCACCGGTGGCCCGGCCCGGACGGATGCCCGGGATCAGCGCGCCCGACCGCTTGAGGTTGTCGGCCGTTTCCTGCGAGTTGAAGACGATCGCCGTGTAGAAGAAGGCGAACACGATCACCAGCACCGCATAGATGATCTCGTACAGCGGCTGGCCCGGCGCGATCGCCTGGGTCAGGCCCTGCAGCCAGCGCGACTGGTGCCCTGCGCCGAACCAGCTCACCGCAGTGGCCGGGAACATCAGCAGGCTCGAGGCGAAGATCGGCGGGATCACGCCCGACATATTGATCTTCAGCGGCAGATGCGACGTCTGGTTCATGTACGCCCGCTGGCCGCCGGATCGCCGTGCGTAGTTCACGGTAATGCGCCGCTGGGCGCGCTCCATGAACACCACGAAGGCCGTCACCGCGAGCACCAGGCCCACCACCATGATCAGGCGCAGCACCGACAGTTCGCCGTTGCTGGCCATCCCCAGGGTGCTGGACACTGCGCCAGGCAGGCCCGCCACGATGCCGGCGAAGATCAGCAGCGAGATGCCGTTGCCGATGCCACGCTCGGTGATCTGTTCGCCCAGCCACATCAGGAACATCGAACCGGCCGTCAGGCCGACCACCGAGGACAGGATGAAGCCAAGTCCCGGCGTATAAACCACCGGCGCACCGCCGGCAGCCGTCTGCGTCTGCAGCGCAGCGGCGATGCCGAACGCCTGGAACGCGGATAGGCCCACCGTACCGAAGCGGGTGTACATGGTCATCGTGCGACGACCGGCCTCACCCTCCTTGCGCAGCGCCTGCAGGCTCGGGATCACCGAGCCCATCATCTGCACCACGATCGAGGCAGAGATGTACGGCACCACGCCAAGCGCGAACACCGAGAAGCGCTCCAGCGAGCCGCCGCTGAACATGTTGAACATGTTCAGCAGGCCGCCACCACCCTGGATCAGGCGCGTCATCGCCTCCGGGTTGACACCCGGCACAGGAATGAACGAGCCGAGACGAAAGACGACCAGCGCACCGATCACGAAGAAGATGCGCTGGCGGAGTTCCGTCAGCTTGCCGAGCGCGCCGAGCGCGTTGCCCTGGGCTTGCGCCACCGTCTTACTCCACGCTGCCGCCGGCAGCCTCGATGGCCGCCTTGGCGCCGGCCGTGGCGAGCACGCCGGAGAGCTTGACCGCGCGGCCGATTTCGCCCTTGGCGACGACCTTGATCTTCTTCGCCTTGCTGTCGACCAGGCCGGCCTGATGCAGCGCGATCGGGTCGATCACGTCCGCCTTCAGGTTGGCAAGCTGGTACAGGAACACCTCCTGGCTCTCCGCCTTCTTCTTGGAGCGGAAGCCGACCTTGGGCAGGCGACGCTGCAGCGGCATCTGGCCGCCCTCGAAGCCGAACTTGTGGGTGCCGCCGGCGCGGGCGTGCTGACCCTTGTGGCCGCGGCCGGCAGTCTTGCCCAGGCCCGAACCGATGCCACGACCGACGCGCAGGCGCGTCTTGCGCGCACCGGCAGCCGGCTTGATGTCGTTGAGACGCATGATGATTACTCCTCGACCCGGACCAGGTAGTAGACCGTGTTGATCAGGCCACGCACCTGCGGGCTGTCCTTCAGTTCACGGACATCGTTGAGCTTGTTCAGACCCAGCGCCTTGACGCTGAGACGGTGGCGGCCCTGCACACCGCGCAGGCCCTTGACCAGGCGCACGCGCACGGTGGCCGCGGTGTCGTTGTTCTTAGCCATTGCCCATCACCTCTTCCACGGTCTTGCCACGCTTGGCGGCGATGCGCTTCGGCGAGGCGATCGCCTGCAGACCCTTGATGGTTGCGCGCACCAGGTTGATCGGGTTACGCGAACCGACCGCCTTGGCCAGCACGTTCTTGACGCCGACCACTTCCAGCACCGCACGCATGGCGCCGCCGGCGATCACGCCGGTACCCTCGGCGGCCGGCTGCATGAACACGCGCGCCGCACCGTGGTTGGCCTTGATGGCGTACCACAGGGTGCCGTTGTTCAGGTCGATGCTCACCATGTTGCGGCGGGCGCGGTCCATGGCCTTGGAGATGGCGACCGGCACTTCGCGCGCCTTGCCATAGCCGAAGCCGACCTTGCCCTCACCGTCGCCGACCACGGTCAGCGCGGTAAAGCTCATCTGGCGGCCACCCTTGACGGTCTTGGCCACGCGGTTGACGGCAATCAGCTTCTCGAGCAGGCCGTCCGAATTTTCGCGATCGTTGGAGGACATTTCTCTATTCCGTGTGCCCGGACCATCCGGGACTTTTGCTTGCGGCTTGGCCGCTTGTTGTTGTGTGTCTTGCGAGGACCGGAGGCAGGCGCCTCCGGTTCCTTAGAACTTCAGGCCAGCCTCACGCGCCGCGTCGGCCAGAGCCTTGATGCGACCGTGGTAGCGGAAGCCCGAACGGTCGAAAGCGACCGACTCGACGCCCGCAGCGAGCGCACGCTCCGCAACCGCCTTGCCAACCGCCGCGGCGGCCGTCAGGTTCTTGGTGCCCTTCAGACCCTCGGCCACCGACTTCTGCACGGTGGAGGCCGCAGCCACCACCTTCTCGCCGGAGGCATCGAACACCTGGGCGTAGAGATGCTGGCCGGTGCGGTGCACCGACAGGCGGGCCACCGCAAGCTTGCGGATGTGGGCGCGCGTAGATTTGGCGCGGCGCAGGCGGGATTCGTTCTTGTTCATCTGTCTGTTCCTCGAAAGCGGATCGGCGGTAGTTACGCAGTGCTCTTGTGAGTAGTGCGGCCATGGATGGCCGCTTCCACACGCAGGGAAAGCGCACTCAGGCCTTCTTGGCTTCCTTCAGGGTGATCTTCTCGCCGGCATAGCGCACGCCCTTGCCCTTGTAGGGCTCCGGCGGACGGAACGCGCGGATCTTCGCGGCAACTTCGCCAACGCGCTGCTTGTCCGAGCCCTTGATCAGGATCTCGGTCTGCGTCGGAGTTTCGAGCGTGATGCCTTCCGGCGCGTTGAACACGACCGGGTGCGAGAAGCCGAGGCTCAGGTTCAGCGCCTTGCCGGCCATCGACGCGCGGTAACCCACGCCGACAAGTTCCAGCTTGCGCTCATAACCTTCGGACACACCCTTGACCATGTTGGCCAGCAGCGCACGCGCCGTGCCGCCGAACTTGTCGTCGGCACCATCGGCCAACGCAATGCTGGCGACGCCTTCATTCACGGCCACGGAAACGCCCGGCAGAGCATGCACCGACAGCGTGCCCTTCGGGCCCTTGACGGAGATGCCGTTGGCGTCGGACTTCAGTTCCACGCCCTTGGGCAGATTGATCGGTTGTTTGGCAACGCGGGACATGGAAACTCCTTACGCCACTTGGCCGATGACTTCGCCGCCCAGACCCTTGGCACGGGCCTGCGCATCGGTCATCAGACCGGCGGAAGTCGAGATGATCGAGATACCCATGCCGCCGAGCACCTTCGGCAGCTCGTCCTTGCCGCGGTAGACGCGCAGACCGGAGCGGGAAACACGGGAAATGGCCTCGATGGCCGGGCGGCCTTCGAAATACTTGAGCTTGATCTCGAGCACCGGCTTGCCTTCCTGGTCGGAAGACTTGGCGTCGAGGATGTAGCCCTCGTTCTTGAGGAGGTTGGCGATCGCCAACTTCAGCTTCGACGACGGCATGCTTACGGCCTGCTTGCCCGTGAGCTGGGCATTGCGGATGCGCGTAAACAGATCGGCGATGGGATCAGTCATGCTCATGAAAACATCCTTCAGAGTGCACCGATATCCGATAAAACCGGAAATCAATCAGATTGTGAGCTGGCAAAACGAAGCCAGCCTGCGTTGCGCAGACCGACGACTATAGCAGCTATTTCCGCTTTTAGCGAACGCCGGCGCGATTTATGCACCGGGCGACCGTTGGGTCGCCTGCGAAGCGGCGGACGCGCTGGCGCCCGCCGCTTGGAGACTTACCAGCTGGCCTTGCGCAGGCCCGGAACGTCGCCGCGCATGGTCGCTTCGCGCAGCTTGTTGCGGCCCAGGCCGAACTTGCGGTACACGCCACGCGGACGGCCGGACAGCTCGCAGCGGTTGCGCTGGCGCACCGGGCTCGCGTCGCGCGGCAGCTTCTGCAGCTTGGACTGCGCGTCCATCTTCTCGTCGTACGAAGCGTTCGGGTTGACCACGATCGCCTTCAGTTCGGCGCGCTTGGCGGCGTACTTCTTGACGAGCTTGGTCCGCTTGATGTCGCGGTTGACCATCGAGGTCTTTGCCATTGCGTTTCTCTCGCTAATCAGTTGCGGAACGGGAAGCTGAAGGCTTCCAGCAGCGCCTTGGCTTCTTCGTCGGTCTTGGCGGTGGTGGTGATGGAGATATCCATGCCACGCATCGCGTCGATCGCGTCGAAGTCGATTTCCGGGAAGATGATCTGTTCCTTGATGCCGAAGTTGTAGTTGCCACGGCCATCGAAGGCGCGACCGGACACGCCGCGGAAATCGCGGGTACGCGGCAGCGAGATGTTGATCAGGCGATCCAGGAATTCCCACATGTTCGCGCGGCGCAGGGTGACCTTGCAGCCGATCGGCCAGCCGTCGCGGATCTTGAACGAGGCCACGGACACGCGCGCCTTGGTCGTGATCGGCTTCTGACCGGCGATCTTGGTCATGTCCGCCACGGCGTTCTCGAGGATCTTCTTGTTGCCGGCGGCCTCACCCACACCCATGTTCAGGGTGATCTTGGTGATGCGCGGAACCTGCATCACGTTCTCGTAGCCGAAGCGCTCGGTGAGCTTCGGCACGACCTGTTCTTTGTAAAAGCTTTCAAGGCGCGTCATGACATTTGTTCCTTACACGTCCAGCTGTTCGCCATTGGAGCGGAACACGCGGACCTTGCGCCCATCTTCGAGCGACTTGGTACCGACGCGCTCACCCTTGCCGGTGGCGGGGTTGAACGGCTGCACATTGGAGATGTGGATCGAGGCCTCGCGCTCGACGATGCCGCCGGCCTGGTTAGCCTGCGGATTCGGCTTGGTGTGGCGCTTGACGACGTTCACGTTGGAGACGAACACGCGGTCGCCGTCCACGCGCAGCACGTCGCCGCGCTGGCCCTTGTTCTTGCCGGCGATCACGAGGACCTGATCACCCTTGCGGATACGGTTCATGGTTCTTATCTCCGCTCAAAGCACTTCGGGCGCGAGGGAGACGATCTTCATGAACTTCTCGCCGCGCAGCTCACGCGTGACCGGCCCGAAGATACGGGTGCCGATCGGCTCGAGCTTGTTATTGAGGAGCACCGCTGCATTGCCGTCGAAACGGATCAGCGAGCCATCGGGGCGGCGCACGCCCTTGGCGGTACGCACCACCACGGCGTTGTAGACCTCGCCCTTCTTCACCTTGCCGCGCGGAATCGCATCCTTGACGGTGACCTTGATCACGTCACCGATCGCGGCATAACGGCGGTGCGAGCCGCCGAGTACCTTGATGCACATCAGTTCCTTCGCACCGCTGTTGTCGGCCGCGGAAAGCGTGCTCTGCATCTGGATCATGTCTGCACCCTCCTCAGACGGCCGCGCGTGTGACGATTTCGACCACGCGGTGATGCTTGGTCTTGGACAGCGGACGGCACTCGGTGATGCGCACGAGGTCACCCTCGTTGGCACCCAGGTCGTCCTGCGCGTGCAGCTTGGTCGACCGGCGGATGATCTTGCCCAGCAGGCCGTGCTGCACCTGGCGCTCGATCAGGACGGTGACCGTCTTGTTCATCTTGTTGCTGATGACGCGACCCTCGAGGGTGCGCGCCTGCTTCTGGTTGTCGCTCATGTCGGCGGTCCCTTACTTCTTCGTGCCGAGCACGAACTTCGTGCGGGCGATGTCGCGCCGGACGCGGCGCAGCTGGTGCGGCTGGCTGAGCTGGCCGGTGCCCTTCTGCATGCGCAGGTTGAACTGCTCCTTGCGCAGGTCCAGCAGGTGCTGCTTCAGCTCGTCGGCCGACTTGGTGTTCAGATCGTTGGTGGCCATCACATCACCGCCCGGGTCACGAATTGGGTCTGCACCGAGAGCTTGGCGGCGGCCAGGCGGAACGCCTCGCGTGCCGTTGCCTCGTCGATACCCTCGATTTCATAGAGCATGCGGCCCGGCTGGATCGGGGCGACCCAGAACTCGACGCCGCCCTTGCCGGCGCCCATACGCACTTCGATGGGCTTCTTGGTGATCGGCTTGTCCGGGAACACGCGGATCCACAGCTTGCCGCCACGCTTGACGAAACGGGTGATGCAACGACGGGCCGCCTCGATCTGGCGCGCGGTCAGCGCGCCGTGGGTGGTCGCCTTCAGGCCGTACTCGCCAAAGCTGACGAGGTTCGAGCACTGGGCCAGGCCATCGTTGCGGCCCTTGAACTGCTTGCGGTATTTGGTTCGCTTAGGTTGCAACATGGCAACTCTCCTTACTTCGCCGTCCGCTCGCGGCGGCCTTCACCGCCCTCGCGACGCGATTCACGACGACCCTCGCCACCTTCGCGGCGCGGCTGCGACTGCTCGTCCTTCGACTCCTGCGACGCTGCCGCCAGGTCGAAGATCTCGCCCTTGTAGACCCACACCTTGATGCCGATGATGCCGTAGGTGGTCTTCGCCTCGGCAAAACCGTAGTCGATGTCGGCACGCAGGGTGTGCAGCGGCACGCGGCCCTCGCGGCTCCACTCGGAGCGGGCGATCTCGGCGCCGTTCAGACGGCCGGACACGTTGATCTTGATGCCCAGGGCACCCAGGCGCATCGCGTTACCGACCGCACGCTTCATGGCGCGGCGGAACATGATGCGGCGCTCCAGCTGCTGCGCGATCGACTCGGCCACCAGCTGCGCGTCGAGCTCGGGCTTGCGCACTTCGTTGACGTTGATGTGCGCCGGGACGCCCATCATGTCGCTGACTTCCTTGCGCAGCTTCTCGATGTCCTCGCCCTTCTTCCCGATCACCACGCCCGGGCGGGCGGTGTGGATCGTCACGCGGGCGGTCTTGGCCGGACGCTCGATCTGGATCTTGGAGATACCGGCCTGCGCCAGCTTCTTGCGCAGCATCTCGCGGACCTTCAGGTCAGCGGCGAGGTACTTCGCGTAATCGCCCTTGTTGGCGTACCACTTCGAATTCCAGTCCTTGGCGATGCCGAGGCGGATACCGGTGGGATGAACTTTATGACCCATCGTCTATTTCCTCTTTACTCGCCGACGACCACGGTGATGTGGCTGGTGCGCTTCAGGATGCGCGAGCCGCGACCCTTGGCGCGGGCAAACATGCGCTTCATCGACGGACCTTCGTCCACGAAGATGCGCGAGACCTTCAGCTCGTCGACGTCGGCGCCCAGGTTGTTCTCGGCGTTGGCGACGGCCGAGAGCAGCACCTTGCGGACAAGGTGGGCGGCCTTCTTGTTGGTGAACTGGAGCACGTCGCTGGCGCGGCCCACGGGCATGCCGCGGACCAGGTCAGCCACCAGGCGTGCCTTCTGCGCCGAGATGCGGGCGCTGCGCAGGATCGCTTTGGCTTCGGTGCTCATGTTACTTGCCCTTCTTGTCGCCGCCGTGGCCCTTGAAAGTACGGGTCACCGCGAACTCGCCGAGCTTGTGCCCGACCATGTTCTCGTTGATCAGTACCGGCACGTGCTGGCGACCGTTGTGGATGGCGATGGTCAGGCCCACCATTTCGGGCAGGATCATCGAGCGGCGCGACCAGGTCTTGATCGGACGCTTGTTGTTGGCGGAAACGGCGGCTTCCACCTTCTTTGCGAGGTGCAGGTCGATGAACGGACCTTTCTTTAGGGAGCGCGGCATGATCGTTTCCTGTTACTTGCGACGACGCACGATGAACTGCTGCGTGCGCTTGTTGTTGCGGGTCTTGTAGCCCTTGGTCGGCGTACCCCACGGGCTGACCGGATGACGGCCGCCCGAGGTACGGCCTTCACCACCGCCATGCGGATGGTCGACCGGGTTCATCACCACGCCGCGCACGGTCGGGCGGATGCCCTTCCAGCGCTTGGCGCCGGCCTTGCCCAGCTTCTTCAGGCTGTGCTCGGAGTTGCCGACTTCACCGATGGTGGCGCGGCAGTCGACCGGCACGCGGCGCATTTCACCGGAGCGAAGACGCAGGGTGGCGTAACCGGACTCGCGGGCGACCAGCTGCACGGAGGCACCGGCGCTGCGGGCGATCTGCGCACCCTTGCCTGCCTTCATCTCGATGCAGTGGATCGTCGAACCGACCGGGATGGCGCGCAGCGGCAGGCTGTTGCCGGCCTTGATCGGCGCGTCGGAACCGGACACCAGGCGGTCACCCACCGCCACGCCCTTCGGCGCGATGATGTAGCGGCGCTCGCCGTCGGCGTAACACAGCAACGCGATGTGCGCGGTGCGGTTGGGATCGTATTCGATGCGCTCGACCTTGGCGGCGATGCCTTCCTTGTCGCGCTTGAAGTCGATGATGCGGTAGGCCTGCTTGTGGCCACCACCGCGGTGACGCGTGGTGATGCGACCGTAGTGGTTGCGGCCACCCGTCTTGGACTGCGATTCGGTCAACGGCGCGTACGGCGCGCCCTTGTGCAGGCCCTCGGTGCGGACGCTGACGGAGTCGCGGCGGCCCGGCGAGGTCGGCTTGTGAGTGATCAGTGCCATCTCAATTCAACTCCTTGAGCTCAGGCCTTGGCCGACACGTCGATGGTCTGGCCATCGGCGAGGCGGACATAGGCCTTGCGCTTGCCCTGGCGGTTGCCAGTGCGAAAACGGAAGGACTTGACCTTGCCCTTGGCGTTGACGAGGTTCACCTGCTCGACCTTGACGTCGAACATCTGTTCCACCGCCGCGCGGACGTCGGCCTTGGTCGCCTCGGGGGCGACCACGAATACGTACTGGTTGTTCTCGGCCAGGCGCGCAGACTTCTCGGAGATGTGCGGCGCACGCAGCGTGTTGAGAATGCGTTCGTTGCTCATGCCAGCCATTCCTCGATCTTCTTCACGGCCTCGGCGGTCAGCACGACATAGTCGGAGCCGACCAGGCTGACCGGGTTCAGCGCCATCACGTCGACCACGTGCAGGTACGGGATGTTGCGTGCGGCCAGGAACAGCGCCTCGTTGGCATCCTCGGACACCAGCAGCACGCGGCCGCCGACCTCGAGCTCAACCAGCTTGGCGACCATCGCCTTGGTCTTGGCTTCCTCGATGCCGAAACCGTCGACGACCTTCAGGCGATCCTGGCGGTTCAGCTCGGAAAGGATCGAGCGGATCGCCACGCGGTAAGCCTTGCGGTTGACCTTCTGCTCGAAGCTGCGGGGCTTGGCCGCAAAGGTGACACCGCCGCCGACAAAGATCGGAGCGCGGTAGTCGCCGTGACGGGCGCCGCCGCCCTTCTGCTTCTTGAACTTCTTGGTGGTACCCGACATCTCACCGCGCGACAGCTGCGCCTTGGTACCGGCGCGACCGCCGGCCTGGTACGCAACCACCACCTGGTGGATCAGGGCCTGCTTGAGCTCGGCGCCGAACACTTCGTCGGACACGCTGAGCGGCTTGGCGCCAATGACATTCAGTTCCATGGCGTCTCTCCTCAACCCTTGGTGGTCGGGCGGATCACGACGTCGCCGCCGGTCGCACCCGGCACCGCGCCCTTGACCGCGATCAGATGACGCTCGGCGTCGACCTTGACCACTTCCAGACCCTGCTGCGTGCGGTTCACCGCACCCATGTGGCCGGCCATCTTCTTGCCCGGGAACACGCGACCCGGCGTCTGGCGCTGGCCGATCGAACCCGGCGCGCGGTGCGACAGCGAGTTACCGTGCGTCGCATCGCCCATCGAGAAGTTGTGGCGCTTGATCGTGCCCTGGAAGCCCTTGCCCTTCGAGACGCCGGCGACGTCGACGATCTGGCCGGCCGAGAAGATCTCGTCCGCCTTGATCTCGGCGCCGACGCTGTACTTGCCGAGATCCTCGGCGGCAACGCGGAACTCCCACAGGCCACGGCCCGGCTCGACCTTCGCCTTGGCGTAGTGGCCCTTCACCGGCTGGGTCAACAGCGAGGCGCGCTTGACGCCTGCGGTGACCTGGATCGCGGTGTAACCATCGTTGTCTTCGGTCTTCAGCTGGGTGACGCGGTTCGGGGTCGCTTCAATCAGCGTCACCGGAATCGAACGTCCGTCTTCAGTGAAGAGCCGGCTCATGCCGCACTTGCGGCCAACCAGTCCGATACTCATCTTCGTATCCTGTCTATCGCTCAGCCGAGCTTGATCTGGACGTCCACGCCAGCGGCGAGGTCAAGCTTCATGAGCGCGTCCACGGTCTTGTCGTTGGGGTCCACGATGTCGAGTACGCGCTTGTGGGTGCGGGTCTCGTACTGGTCGCGCGCGTCCTTGTCGACGTGCGGCGAGGTGAGGATCGTGTACCGCTCGATCTTGGTCGGGAGCGGGATGGGGCCGAGCACCGTAGCGCCGGTGCGCTTGGCCGTCTCGACGATCTCGCTGGCCGAGCGGTCGATCAGACGATGATCGAACGCCTTGAGGCGGATGCGAATCTTCTGGTTCGCCATAAAACCGTGTCCTGTTATCGAAAGAACAAATGCTTGTCTCGAGGTGGCTTCTCACCGCCTCGCACAACCCTTCTGAGCATCCCTGCACGTCTGAGACGCACCGGGCTAAAAAGCTAGGCGAGCACAAACGGCCCGCCTAGACAGAAAATTATAAATCGCACAACGCACAAAGGTCAACAGAACGTCGTCTGCGACCGATGATTACGTTGCGAGGGCCATCCCGGCCTGCGAACTCGAAGTACGTCCTGTACCTCATTTCGCGGTAGCGGCTCCAGGCAACACCGGAGCCGTCAAGCTGACAAGTATAGCAGCCATTTCGCGCGGTGTGCCAGCCTTGCCGGCACCCACGCGAAAGCGGCGACCCCTAAGGATCGCCGCCAGTGTCTTACTTGATGACCTTGGCCACCACGCCGGCGCCGACGGTGCGGCCGCCTTCGCGGATGGCGAAGCGCAGGCCCTCGTCCATCGCGATCGGATGGATCAGGCTCACCACCATCTTGATGTTGTCGCCCGGCATGACCATCTCCACGCCTTCCGGCAGCGTGACCGCACCGGTCACGTCGGTGGTGCGGAAGTAGAACTGCGGACGGTAGCCCTTGAAGAACGGGGTATGACGGCCACCCTCGTCCTTGGAGAGCACGTAGACCTCGGCCTCGAAGTCGGTGTGCGGGGTGATCGTGCCCGGCTTGGCCAGCACCTGGCCGCGCTCGACGTCGTCACGCTTCAGGCCGCGCAGCAGCAGACCGGCGTTGTCGCCCGCCTGACCCTGGTCGAGCAGCTTGCGGAACATTTCCACGCCGGTGACGGTGGTCTTCTGGGTGTCACGGATGCCCACCACTTCCACTTCGTCGCCGACCTTGATGATGCCGCGCTCGATACGACCGGTCACCACGGTGCCGCGGCCGGAGATCGAGAACACGTCTTCGACCGGCATCAGGAACGGCTTGTCGATCGCACGCACCGGCTCGGGGATGTAGCTGTCCAGCGCGTCAACGAGCTGGATGATCGCCGGCACGCCGATTTCGCTCTGGTCGCCCTCGAGCGCTTTCAGGGCCGAACCCTTGATGATCGGGGTGTCGTCGCCCGGGAAGTCGTACTTGGACAGCAGCTCGCGCACTTCCATCTCGACCAGCTCGAGCAGCTCGGCATCGTCAACCATGTCGGCCTTGTTCAGGAACACGACGATGTAGGGCACGCCCACCTGACGCGAGAGCAGGATGTGCTCGCGGGTCTGCGGCATCGGGCCGTCGGCGGCCGAGCACACCAGGATCGCGCCGTCCATCTGCGCCGCACCGGTGATCATGTTCTTGACGTAGTCGGCGTGGCCCGGGCAGTCGACGTGCGCGTAGTGACGGGTCGGCGACTCGTATTCCACGTGCGCGGTCGAGATCGTGATGCCGCGCGCCTTCTCTTCCGGCGCCGCGTCGATCGCGTCGTAGGCCTTGAATTCACCACCGAAGCGCTCGGCACCGACCTTGGTCAGCGCTGCCGTCAGCGTCGTCTTGCCGTGGTCCACGTGGCCGATCGTGCCGACGTTCACGTGCGGCTTGGTGCGTTCGAATTTACCCTTTGCCATGACTTCAAACCTCTGAAAAGAGCTGGTTAATTAGTGCGGCCGCGAGGCCGCTTTCCGTTCTTCGCGACCATGGATCGATCGCACTAATTAAGTGAAGCGAAAACCTCAGGCCTTCTTGATGACCTGTTCGGCGATGTTGTTCGGCGCTTCCGCGTAGTGATCGAACTCCATCGTGAACGTCGCGCGGCCCTGGGTCAGCGAGCGGATGGTGGTCGCGTAACCGAACATCTCGCCCAGCGGCACCATCGCGTTGATGGTCTTGCCCGAGGGCGTGTCGTCCTGGCCCTGCAGCAGGCCGCGACGACGGCTCAGGTCGCCCATCACGTCACCGACGTACTCCTCGGGAGTGACTACCTCGACCTTCATCATCGGCTCGAGCAGGACCGGGTTCGCCTTGGCGAAGCCTTGCTTGAACGCCATCGAGGCGGCCAGCTTGAACGCCATTTCCGACGAGTCGACATCATGGTAGGAACCAAAGACCAGCTTGGTCTTGACGCCCACCACCGGGAACCCGGCCAGCGGACCGCTGGTGATGGTCTCGCGCAGGCCCTTCTCGACCGACGGGATGAATTCCTTCGGAATCACGCCACCGGTGATCTCGTTGACGAACAGGAAATCGTCCTTGACGTCCGGGCTCTTGCGCTCTTCCTCGGTCATCGGCGACAGCTCGATCACCACGTGACCGTACTGGCCCTTGCCGCCCGACTGCTTGGCGTGCTTGTAGTCCGACTTGACATCCGACGCGCGGATCGTCTCACGGTACGCCACCTGCGGCTTGCCGACGTTGGCCTCGACGTTGAACTCGCGCTTCATGCGGTCCACCAGGATGTCCAGGTGAAGCTCGCCCATGCCCGAGATGATCGTCTGGCCCGACTCCTCGTCCGTGCGCACACGGAAGGACGGATCCTCCGCAGCCAGGCGGCCGAGGGCGATGCCCATCTTTTCCTGGTCAGACTTGGTCTTCGGTTCGACCGCCATCGAGATCACCGGCTCCGGGAACGTCATACGCTCCAGGGTGATGATCTGATCCTGCGCGCACAGCGTGTCGCCGGTCGTCACGTCCTTCAGGCCGACCGCGGCAGCGATGTCGCCCGCGCGGACTTCCTTCAGCTCGTGACGCTCGTTCGCGTGCATCTGCAGGATGCGGCCGATGCGCTCCTTCTTCGACTTGACCGGGTTGTACACCTGGTCGCCGGCATTCAGCGTGCCCGAATAGACACGGAAGAAGGTCAGCGAGCCGACAAAGGGGTCGGTCATGATCTTGAAGGCAAGCGCGGAGAACGGCGCGTTGTCGTCCGCCGTGCGGGTCGCGTCATTGTCGTCGTCGTCCACGCCGGACACGGGCGGGCGATCGGCGGGCGACGGCAGCAGGTTCACCACCGCGTCGAGCATCGCCTGGACGCCCTTGTTCTTGAACGCCGTACCGCAGTAGACCGGAATGATTTCGCTGGACAGGGTGCGCTGGCGCAGGCCCTCGATGATCTCGGCCTCGGAGAGCTCACCGCCCTCGAGGTACTTGTTCATCAGTTCCTCGGACGCCTCGGCGGCCGACTCGACCATGTAGCTTCGCGCCTCGGCGGCCTTGTCGGCGAGGTTGGCAGGAATGTCCTGGTACTCGAACTTCATGCCCTGGGATTCCATGTCCCAGATGATCGCCTTCATCTTGAGCAGGTCGACCACGCCATCGAAGTTGTCTTCGGCACCGATCGGCACCTGCATCGGCACCGGGTTGGCACCCAGGCGCGCCTTCAGCTGGTCGACGACCTTGTAGAAGTTCGCGCCCGTGCGGTCCATCTTGTTGACGAACGCGAGGCGCGGCACCTTGTACTTGTTGGCCTGGCGCCACACGGTCTCGGACTGCGGCTGCACGCCGCCGACCGCGCAAAGCACGAACACGGCGCCGTCGAGCACGCGCAGCGAACGCTCGACTTCGATGGTGAAGTCGACGTGCCCAGGGGTGTCGATGATGTTGAAGCGGTGCTCGGGCAGCGAACGGTCCATGCCCTTCCAGAAGGCCGTGGTGGCCGCGGAAGTGATGGTGATGCCGCGCTCCTGCTCCTGCTCCATCCAGTCCATGGTGGCCGCACCGTCATGCACCTCGCCAATCTTGTGACTGACACCGGTGTAGAACAGGATGCGCTCCGTGGTCGTGGTCTTGCCGGCATCGATGTGAGCCATGATGCCGAAGTTGCGGTAGCGCTCGATGGGAGTGGTGCGTGCCATGGATGTTTACCTGTACAGGGCAACCCTGCCCTCGATTCGTTGCAGCCGTCCGGGCCACAGTTTCTATGAGAAATCCGCCGCAGACGGCGGAGTGGTTCCTTGCCGCCGCGAGCGGCGGCAAGGCAAACCGCTTACCAGCGGTAGTGCGAGAAGGCCTTGTTGGCTTCCGCCATGCGGTGCGTTTCTTCGCGCTTCTTGATCGCGCCGCCACGGTTCTCCGAGGCTTCCAGCAGTTCGGCGGCCAGTTTGCGCGGCATCGAGGTCTCGCCACGCTTGCGGGCGGCATCGATGACCCAGCGCATCGCCAGCGCCATGCGGCGACCCGGGCGCACTTCGACCGGCACCTGGTAGGTGGCGCCACCGACGCGGCGAGACTTCACCTCGACGGCCGGAGCGACGTTGCCCAGCGCCTTCTCGACCAGAGCCACCGGCTCGGCGTTCTTTTCACCCAGATGGTCCAGCGCGCCGTAGACGATGCTTTCGGCGACCGACTTCTTGCCACTCTTCATCACCATGTTGATGAAGCGAGCGATCAGCTGGCTGCCGTGCTTGGGGTCCGGCAGGACCAGGCGGGCGGGATGGGAACCTTTACGCGACATGTTTGGAGTCCGTTGTTTATTTGCGGGCAATCCTGTCCGCGCGAAAGCGGCCATCGTGGCCGCATGTGTTCGTTACCTTTGCGGCGTCCGGCCTGCTTCAAAGCAACCGTCCATGGCCGCACTTTCGATGTGAGCCGCCGGCCAGACCGGCTGGCGATTACTTCTTCGGGCGCTTGGCGCCGTACTTCGAGCGGGCCTGGCGACGCTTGGTCACGCCGGCGCAGTCGAGGCTGCCGCGCACGGTGTGGTAGCGCACGCCCGGCAGGTCCTTCACACGACCGCCGCGGATCAGCACGACCGAGTGCTCCTGCAGGTTGTGGCCTTCACCGCCGATGTAGCTGATGACCTCGTAGCCGTTGGTCAGGCGCACCTTGGCGACCTTGCGCAACGCCGAGTTCGGCTTCTTCGGGGTAGTCGTGTACACGCGAGTGCAGACGCCGCGGCGCTGCGGGCTGCTCTGCAGGGCCGGCGAAGCGCTCTTGTAGGTCTTCGGGCTGCGGTTCTTGCGCACCAGCTGGTTGACTGTCGTCATGCGAAGCTTTTCCTGAGAAACATAAAGGCAGACCGAAACTCGGTCTGCCAAGAAGCGGGAATTTAACATGGGCGCCTTGCACCAGGCAAGGAAACGCCCTGTCCTCCATGACCCGAACACGAGGTGCATCCGTGCACCTCATTTCGTATGTCAGCGAGCAAAGCCTCTCAAGGCTTACTCGGCACCATCATCGCTACCGGCAGTGGCTTCCGCGAAACTCACCGCGGAGGAGGAACCGGAAAGGGTTTCCAGTTCCGAGGCGGTCAACCCGCCCTGGCGACGACGCTGCGCGTGGTACGCCAGACCCGTACCTGCCGGAATCAGACGGCCGACAATAACATTTTCCTTGAGGCCCCGCAAGGTATCGCGGGTGCCACGGACCGCCGCCTCGGTAAGGACGCGGGTGGTCTCCTGGAAGGAAGCCGCCGAGATGAACGACTCGGTGGCCAGCGACGCCTTGGTGATGCCCAGCAGCACCGACTGGTACTCGGCCGGACGCTCGCCCTTGCCCTCGGCGCGCTCGTTCTCTTCGTTGATGCGCACGCGCTCGACCTGCTCGCCGCGCAGGTAGTGGCTCTCGCCCGGCTCGGTGATCTCGACCTTGCGCAGCATCTGGCGAATGATCGCTTCAATGTGCTTGTCGTTGATCTTCACGCCCTGCAGGCGATAGACGTCCTGGATTTCCTTGACCAGGTACGCGGCCAGCGGCTCCACGCCCAGCAGGCGCAGGATGTCATGCGGATTGGGCTCGCCGTCGACGACGGTCTCGCCCTTCTCCACGTGCTCACCTTCGAACACGATGACCTGACGCCACTTCGGGATCAGCTCCTCGTGCTCGTTTCCGTCGGCGTCCTTGATGATCAGACGCTGCTTGCCCTTGGTGTCCTTGCCGAAGCTGACCACGCCCGAGCGCTCGGCCAGGATCGCCGGCTCCTTCGGCTTGCGCGCCTCGAACAGGTCGGCCACGCGGGGCAGACCACCGGTGATGTCACGGGTCTTGGAGGTTTCCTGCGGGATACGGGCAACCACGTCGCCCACGCCCACTTCCACGCCGTTCTGAATCGAAACAATCGCGCCGGCCGGGAGCATGTACTGGGCCGGTACGTCGGTGCCCGGCAGCTTCAGCTCGCGGCCCTTGGCGTCTTCCAGGCGCACGATCGGGCGCAGGTCCTTCGCGGCCGTACCGCGACGCTTCGGATCGGTCACCACCGCCGACTCCAGGCCGGTCAGCTCGTCGGTCTGGCTCTGCACGGTGACGCCATCGATGAAGTCGATGAAGCGCACGGTACCGGCCACTTCCGAGACGATCGGATGGGTGTGCGGATCCCAGTTGGCCACGGTCTGGCCGGCCTTGACCGCCGCGCCGTCCTTGACCGAGATGGTGGCGCCGTAAGGCACCTTGTAGCGCTCGCGCTCGCGGCCGTTGGCGTCGATGACCGACACTTCGCCCGAACGCGACACGGCCACCAGGTGGCCCTGAGCGTGCTGCACGGTCTTGAGGTTGTTGAACTTCAGCGTGCCGGTGGTCTTGACCGAGACGTTGTCCACGGCGGCAGCACGGGAAGCCGCGCCACCGATGTGGAACGTACGCATGGTCAGCTGCGTGCCGGGCTCGCCGATCGACTGCGCGGCGACCACGCCCACGGCCTCGCCCATGTTGACCAGGTGGCCACGGGCCAGGTCGCGGCCGTAGCACAGCGCACACACGCCGTGACTGGCCTCGCAGGTGATCGGCGAGCGGACCTTGATCGACTGCACGCCGGCCTTGTCCAGCTTCTCGACCAGCGCCTCGTCCAGCAGCGTGTCGCGGGTGACGATCGCATCGTCGTCA
>NZ_JBHZGL010000012.1:0-65000 GCF_051900415.1 Frateuria sp. GZRR35 | reverse complement strand
ACGGCCAGCGAGTTGATCAGGCCGATGTTCGGGCCTTCCGGCGTCTCGATGGTGCAGACGCGGCCGTAATGAGTCGGATGCACGTCGCGCACTTCGAAGCCGGCGCGCTCGCGGGTGAGGCCGCCCGGGCCGAGCGCCGAGACGCGGCGCTTGTGGGTCACTTCCGACAGCGGGTTGTTCTGGTCCATGAACTGCGAGAGCTGCGAGGAGCCGAAGAACTCCTTCACCGCCGCCGCGACCGGCTTGGCGTTGATCAGTTCCTGCGGGGTCAGGCCCTCCGACTCGGCCAGCGACAGGCGCTCGCGCACGGCGCGCTCCACGCGCACCAGGCCGATGCGGAAGGTGTTCTCCGCCATCTCGCCGACCGAGCGCACGCGACGGTTACCCAGGTGATCGATGTCATCGACCGTGCCGTGGCCGTTCTTGATGTCGATCAGGACCTTGAGCACGTCGAGCACGTCGGACTGGTCGCCCAGCTGTTGCACCAGCGTCTGCGCGGCCTCTTCCTTGCGCTCGGCGAAGTACTTGTGGTCGTACAGCACGCCCGGGCCCAGGATCTCCTGGCGGCCCACGCGGCGGTTGAACTTCATGCGGCCGACCGCCGACAGGTCGTAGCGGTCGAAGGTGAAGAACAGATTGAAGAACAGGTTCTGCGCGGCGTCCTTGGTCGGCGGCTCGCCCGGACGCATCATGCGGTAGATCTCCACCAACGCCTCGAGCTGCGTCTTGGTGTTGTCGATGCGCAGGGTGTGCGAGATGTAGGCGCCGCGATCCAGGTCGTTGACGTACAGCGTCGGCACCGTCTCGATGCCGGCCTTGCGGAAGGCCTCGAGCTGCTCGGCGGTGATCTCGTCATTGGCCGAAGCCAGCAGTTCGCCGGTCTTCGAATCGACCACGTCGATCGCCACGATGCGACCAATCAGGTAGTCGTCCGGCACCTCGAGCGCGGTGATCTTCTCGGCCGCCAGCTGGCGTACGTGGCGGGCGGTGATGCGCTTGCCGGCCTCGACCAGCACCTTGTCGCCGATCATCAGGTCGAACGTAAGCGTTTCGCCGCGCAGGCGCTCGGCGACCAGCTCCAGCGTGGTGCCGCCCTTTTTGCCCAGGTGGAACACGTTGTGCTCGAAGAAAATGCCGAGCATCTCTTCGTTGTTGTAGCCCAGCGCGCGCAGCAGCACCGTCACCGGCAACTTGCGGCGACGGTCGATGCGGGTGAACAGCGCGTCCTTCGGGTCGAACTCGAAGTCCAGCCAGGAGCCGCGGTAAGGGATCACGCGGGCGGAGAACAGCAGCTTGCCCGAGCTGTGCGTCTTGCCGCGGTCGTGGTCGAAGAACACGCCCGGCGAACGGTGCAGCTGCGAGACGATGACACGCTCGGTGCCGTTGATGATGAAGGTGCCGGTGTCGGTCATGAGCGGGATCTCGCCCATGTAGACCTCCTGCTCCTTGACGTACTTGACGGCCTTCTTCGACGCCGGGCTGTCCTTGTCGTAGATCACCAGGCGCACGGTGGTGCGCAGCGGCGCGCCGTAGGTCATGCCGCGGTTGCGGCACTCGCGCTCGTCGAACGCCGGCTCGCCCAGGCGGTAGTCCACGTACTCGAGGGCGGCGTTGCCCGAATAGCTGGCAATCGGGAACACCGACTTCAGCGCGGCGTGCAGACCCTTGTCCTCGCGCTTCTTCGGCGCGATGTGCTCCTGCAGGAACTCACGGTAGGAATCGGTCTGGATGGTCAGCAGGTTGGGCACGCCCAGCACGGGCGGGCGCTTGCCGAAATCCTTGCGGATGCGCTTCTTCTCGGTAAACGAGTAGGTCATGGGGTGACGCCTCGGTTCGCAGTGGCGCCGGTGGTGCACACACCGGCTAAATGGTTGAAGACTGAAAGTGGGAATCACGATTGAGGACTCGGATGAATCCGCAGTCGGGATGCCCAAACTTCAGAGCGTCCGTGCCTGTTGCTTTCGAAAGGTGCTCATCTCGTTTCGAACTTGCCGGCCCAGGGACCGGCTCCGCCAAACCCGGCGCACGCGCGCTGGTTTGCGGCGGGCCCTCCATGGACCACGGATGACGGCACGCCGACATCCGTAACGGGCAAAGCCCGGGGGCTTGCGCCCCCAGGCTCGCTTGACGCTAAGCCAAACTGACGGCGCGCAAGGCGCCGGTTACTTCAGTTCGACCGTGGCGCCGGCAGCTTCCAGGTCCTTCTTGAACTTGGCAGCGTCTTCCTTCGAAGCGGCTTCCTTCACGACGCCACCGGCTTCGGTCAGGTCCTTCGCTTCCTTCAGGCCCAGGCCGGTGATGGCGCGGACGGCCTTGATCACGTCGACCTTCTTGTCGCCGGCGGACTTCAGGATCACGTCGAACTCGGTCTGCTCTTCGGCAGCCGGGCCGGCAGCGGCCGGGCCAGCGGCCATCATGACCGGGGCGGCGGCGGTAACGCCGAACTTCTCTTCGATGGCCTTCACCAGGTCCATCACTTCCATCAGCGACTTGGCGGCGACGGCTTCAACGATCTGTTCGTTGGTCAGGGACATTTTGTTTTACCTCTGGAATTGAATAGGTTCGGAAAGCAGGCGACTTAGGCTTCAGCCGGGGCTTCGGCGGCGACTTCGCCACCACCCTGCTGGTCGGCCACGGCCTTGACCACGCGGGCGAACATCGTCGCCGGCTCGGCCAGCACGCGGGCCAGCATGGCCAGCGCCTGTTCGCGGGTCGGCAGCGCGGCCAGCACGTCGACGTGCGCGGCGGGCAGCAGCTTGCCTTCCACTGCGACGAGGCGCGGCTTGAGCTTGTCGTTGGTCTTGGCGAATTCCTTGATCAGACGCCCGGCGGCACCGGGCTCCTCGGTCGAGAACGCGTACAGCAGCGGACCGGTCAGGGCGTCCTTGACGACCTCGAACTCGGTACCAGCCACGGCGCGCGACACCAGCGTGTTCTTGACAACCTTCAGGAACACGCCCGACTCGCGGGCCTTCTTGCGCATCGCGGTCATCTGCTCGACCGTGGTGCCCGCGTACTCGGCGGCGACCAAGGAGTGGGCCTTAGCGGCGACGTCTGCCAGCTCGGCGACTACTTCTTGCTTCTGGGTCAGATTAAGAGCCATTGCACTCCTCCACTTAGAACTCCGCTCACGGCTCCTGCCGCCTGCGGTCCTGGGCGACGCCATCCGTGACGTCGGGGATGCGGAGCATCCCGGGTGGTGGCCTTTCCAGAACATGCATTCCAGAGAAGGGCTACACCATCTACGCCGGCTGGCCTTGCGGCCGATTAAGCGATCGAGGTGAAGCGGCGACGGCGATTCCCTGCCAGTAACGAGCTCCCTGCCCGTCGTCGTCGCGCATCGATCGCGCCTGCGGTCTTTGACGGCTGACCCGACCGGAGCCGGGACTGCCTTCAAAAACTGCCTCCGCACCCAACCAGGCGCGGAGGGCTTGAACTTGTGTTACTTCGCGGTAGCGGCGCTCAGCGACGAAGTGTCGACCGGCACGCCCACGCCCATCGTGCTGGACAGGGCAACCTTCTGCAGGTACTGGCCCTTGGCTGCGGCCGGCTTGGCCTTGAGCAGGTCGCCGATCAGCGCGTTGAGGTTGTCGGCGAGCTGCGAGGCCTCGAAGCTGGCCTTGCCGATGGTGGCGTGGATGATGCCCGCCTTGTCGTTGCGGAACTTCACCTGGCCGGCCTTGGCGTTCTTGACCGCGGTGACCACGTCGGCGGTGACCGAGCCATCCTTCGGGTTCGGCATCAGGCCGCGCGGGCCGAGCAACTGGCCCAGCTTGCCGACGACGCGCATCGCGTCCGGCGTGGCGATCACGCGACCGAAGTCGAGGTCGCCGCCCTGCATGCGCTCGGCCAGGTCATCCATGCCGACTGCATCGGCGCCAGCGGCCTTGGCGGCCTCGGCCTTCTCGCCCGGCGGGCAGAACACGGCGACCTTGATGGTCTTGCCGGTGCCGTGCGGCAGCAGCGAGGAACCACGCACGCCCTGGTCCGATTTCTTCGCGTCGATGCCCAGACGCACGGCCACGTCGACGGACTCGACGAACTTGGCCTTGGCGTTGTTCTTGACGATGTTCAGGGCGTCTTCCAGCCCGTAGACCTTGCCCGGCTGCACAGCGGCCTGGGCGGCTTTCATACGCTTGGTGATCTTTGCCATGTCTTAACCCTCCACCACCAGGCCCATGCTGCGCGCGCTACCGGCAATGGTGCGCACTGCAGCGTCCAGATCCGCAGCCGTCAGATCCGGCTCCTTCTGCTTCGCAACGTCTTCGAGCTGCTTGCGGGTGATCTTGCCCACCTTGTCGGTATTGGGCTTGGACGAACCCTTGGCGACGCCGGTGACCTTCTTGATCAGCACGGTGGCGGGCGGGGTCTTGGTGATAAAGGTGAAGCTGCGATCCGAATAGGCCGTGATGATCACGGGGATCGGCAGGCCCGGCTCCATCTTCTGCGTGGCGGCGTTGAACGCCTTGCAGAATTCCATGATGTTGAGGCCGCGCTGACCGAGGGCGGGGCCCACCGGCGGCGACGGATTGGCCTGACCGGCCTTGACCTGCAGCTTGATGTAACCGACAACTTTCTTTGCCATGGGATTTTCCTTGCGAGTGCAGGCGCCTTGCGGCTCCTCGCGTACTTGCCTTCCAGGCGGTGGAGAGCCTGCTTTCCGTGCAGGCCGTCGAAAAGCGAACACGCCGAGTCGAAAGACCTCGGCGTGGAACCGCGTAGTTTAAGGAGTGATCAAGTTTTAAGCAAGTGGCGGGCCAGCCGAGCGCTATATGCGCCCCTTTCCCCTCGGGCGAGAGGGGCGGCTCTTGCGGAGAGGTGGGTCGGGCGTTGGCTCGGTGCGGGCTTACTGCGAGCCCCGGCCCCTCACCTCAATCCTCTCCCCGAAGGGGAGAGGAGGCGAACGCGAAGAGCGGCGTTACCTCATTGAACCGGGGCTAAGCCTTCTCGACCTGCCCGAACTCCAGCTCGACCGGGGTCGAACGACCGAAGATCAGCACCGCGACGCGCAGGCGGCTCTTTTCGTAGTTGACTTCCTCGACCACGCCGTTGAAGTCGTTGAACGGGCCTTCGGTGACGCGGACCATCTCGCCCGGCTCGAACAGCACCTTGGGCTTGGGCTTTTCCACGCCTTCGCGCACGCGGCTGAGGATGGCGTCGGCCTCGCTGTCGCGAATCGGCAGCGGGCGGTCGGCGGTGCCGCCGATGAAGCCCATCACCTTGGGCGTTTCCTTGACCAGGTGCCAGCATTCATCGTCGATGCGGGGCGACTTGCCCTCGGTATCGGTCTCGATCTGTACCAGCACGTAGCCGGGGAAGAACTTGCGCTCGCTGCGGCGCTTCTGGCCACCGCGCATTTCGATCACTTCCTCGGTCGGCACCAGCACTTCGCCGAACTTCTCTTCCATGCCGGCGCGCGCGATGCGCTCGGACAGCGACTTGCGAACCTGGTTCTCGAAGCCCGAATAGGCGTGAACGACGTACCAACGCTTGGTCATGGGCTACTCCTTACGAACCGAGTTTGAGCAGCCAGTCGAGCACGACCGACTTCAGGATGAGGTCGATCAGGCCCAACAGCAACGAAAGCACGATCACGACCGCAATGATCACGAGGGTCGTCTTGAGGGTTTCGTCGCGCGTCGGCCAGACGACCTTGCGCATCTCGAACTGCGACTCGGCAATGAAGTTGCGCGCCTTGCGGCCCGGGCCGGTGAAGGCACCGATCGCCAGCGCGACTACCAGCGCAACCAGCACGCCCGCCAGGCGCACGGAGCCGGGAACGGTGTTGTCGAACCAGGAGTAGGCAAAGATGCCCGCCGCCAGCACCAGCACCGCCAGCACCAGCTTGCCGATATCCGCCGCACTCGTGCCGCGGGGCTGTTCTGCCTTGGTATTCATCGCAGTGACCGGGAGAAGGAGCCGCCGAGACCGGACCGGTCATCGACACCACCCGCCCCCGTCATCGGTCCTCGAAAGATGGCACGCCAGGAGGGACTCGAACCCCCAACCTGCGGTTTTGGAGACCGCTGCTCTGCCAATTGAGCTACTGGCGTATCGGTGAAACGGAATCGGAAAGGGGAGCCGGTGTCGTCAGGCGCTATGCGCTTGCGATACCGGCTCCCGGCTTCCGTATGTACAGCTTACTTGATGACCTTGGCCACCACGCCGGCGCCGACGGTACGACCGCCTTCGCGGATGGCGAAACGCAGGCCTTCGTCCATCGCGATCGGGTGGATCAGGCTCACCACCATCTTGATGTTGTCGCCCGGCATGACCATCTCCACGCCTTCCGGCAGCGTGACCGCACCGGTCACGTCGGTGGTGCGGAAGTAGAACTGCGGACGGTAGCCCTTGAAGAACGGGGTATGACGGCCACCCTCGTCCTTGGAGAGCACGTAGACCTCGGCCTCGAAGTCGGTGTGCGGGGTGATCGTGCCCGGCTTGGCCAGCACCTGGCCGCGCTCGACGTCGTCACGCTTCAGGCCGCGCAGCAGCAGACCGGCGTTGTCGCCCGCCTGACCCTGGTCGAGCAGCTTGCGGAACATTTCCACGCCGGTGACGGTGGTCTTCTGGGTGTCACGGATGCCCACCACTTCCACTTCGTCGCCGACCTTGATGATGCCGCGCTCGATACGACCGGTCACCACGGTGCCGCGGCCGGAGATCGAGAACACGTCTTCGACCGGCATCAGGAACGGCTTGTCGATCGCACGCACCGGCTCGGGGATGTAGCTGTCCAGCGCGTCAACGAGCTGGATGATCGCCGGCACGCCGATTTCGCTCTGGTCGCCCTCGAGCGCTTTCAGGGCCGAACCCTTGATGATCGGGGTGTCGTCGCCCGGGAAGTCGTACTTGGACAGCAGCTCGCGCACTTCCATCTCGACCAGCTCGAGCAGCTCGGCATCGTCAACCATGTCGGCCTTGTTCAGGAACACGACGATGTAGGGCACGCCCACCTGACGCGAGAGCAGGATGTGCTCGCGGGTCTGCGGCATCGGGCCGTCGGCGGCCGAGCACACCAGGATCGCGCCGTCCATCTGCGCCGCACCGGTGATCATGTTCTTGACGTAGTCGGCGTGGCCCGGGCAGTCGACGTGCGCGTAGTGACGGGTCGGCGACTCGTATTCCACGTGCGCGGTCGAGATCGTGATGCCGCGCGCCTTCTCTTCCGGCGCCGCGTCGATCGCGTCGTAGGCCTTGAATTCACCACCGAAGCGCTCGGCACCGACCTTGGTCAGCGCTGCCGTCAGCGTCGTCTTGCCGTGGTCCACGTGGCCGATCGTGCCGACGTTCACGTGCGGCTTGGTGCGTTCGAATTTACCCTTTGCCATGCGCGCTAAACCCCGATGGAGTCAATGAAAAAAAGAAAACCTGCCGTAGGCCCGGAGCGACCGGCGGCAGCCGCGTGAGATGGTGCTCATGACAGGAATCGAACCTGTGACCTCTTCCTTACCAAGGAAGTGCTCTACCGACTGAGCTACATGAGCGAAGTTCTTTCAGCACCCTTCCTGGGTGGCGAATGGCCCGGCATCCGGCCGAACCTGAAAACCCTGTGACGAGATCAATGGAGCGGGAGACGGGAATCGAACCCGCACCATCAGCTTGGAAGGCTGAGGTTCTACCATTGAACTACTCCCGCCTGGCACTACCCTGCGCGGAACTCGTCTTGATGGTGGAGGGAGGTGGATTCGAACCACCGAAGGCGTAAGCCAGCAGATTTACAGTCTGCCCCCGTTGGCCGCTTGGGTATCCCTCCAACAAAGAACGGCTATTTTCGCGAGCGACCCCGGATGTGTCAACACTTTGCGACGGCCAAATTCGTCGCGGCGGCGAGTTTCGCGCACGATCTTTGCGAGGTCTACCGTCCGGGCCGCTTGCACTGTGCAGCGCGATCGCCATATCGCCCGGGAAGCCGTCCGGAGTACGCCATGTCCGCACCCTTGAACGTCCCCTGCCCCCATTGCAGTGCGCTCAACCGCGTCCCGGCTGAACGCCTTGCCGAACATCCGGTGTGCGGGCGCTGCAAGCAAGCGCTTTTCGAAGGCCAGCCGATCGAATTGACGACGGCGAACTTCGACGCGGTGGCCGGGCGCGGCGATCTTCCGGTGCTCGTCGATTTCTGGGCGACCTGGTGCGGGCCCTGTCGCGGCTTTGCACCCGTGTTCGCCGAAGCCGCCCGCCAGTTCGAACCACGCCTGCGCCTGGCCAAGGTCGATACCGATGCGCAGCCGCAGCTTTCGCAGCGTTTTGGCATCCGCAGCATTCCGACGCTCGCGCTGCTCAAGGGCGGCCGCGAGATCGCCCGGCAGGCGGGTGCGCTCAATGCGACGCAGTTGCGGCAGTTCATCGAAGGGGCGTTGCGTTAGTGACGCCATCGCGGGCGCAACGATCTGTGCCGGCGCCCGCGATCCTGCATGTCATGCAGCAGAGTTCCAGCACGACTAACGGTCGGTGCCGGCTCGCATTGCGGGCTACACGCGCAAGCGTCCGGCATGGAGCACGACAGCCCGTTACGAGCTGCACGACAGCATCGAGCACCCGGCACGCTGTTTCGCCCAATCCGGACGCTTGCGTGCAAAACGTTCGCGCCCCGGCTGCTCGTCGCAGGGATGGCGCATGACGTCCAGCAGTTCGTGCACGAGAGCGTAGTCGCCCTGCTCCGCGCGATCGATCGCTTCCTGCGCAAGGTAGTTGCGCAGCACGTATTTCGGGTTGGCCTGCTGCATGCGGCGGCGGCGCTCTCCCGCCGGCAACGGGTCTTCGCGCAGGCGTGCGGCGTAGCGCCCGAGCCAGTCCCGCAGCGTGGGCTCGGCGGCGGCGCGCCGGGCCTCGTCGTAGCACACCCCCACCAGGGCGTCCGGCGAGGGTGCCACCGGGTCCAGGTCGATGAGGGCGCGCCAGGTGAGCGTCATGTCCGCCTGCGACTCGCGCATCCAGGTTTGCAAGTCATCGCGCAGTGCCAGGTCTTCATCGGTGGCCTGTGCCAGGCCCAGCTTTTCGGCCGCCGTGGTGCGGTCGGCCGCTTCCCACGCCCTGACATAGCGGTCGAGCCCGGCCTGCAGCGGCGCGACGTCGGCAAACAACGGCGACAGCGCGCTCGCCAGCCGCGTGAGGTTCCACCAGGCCACGTTCGGCTGCTGGCCGAAGCGATAGCGCCGGCGCACCGCATCGGTGGTGTTGGGCGTCCACTGCGGATCGTAGTCGTCGATCCAGCCGTAGGGGCCGTAATCGATGGTCAAACCCAGGATCGACATGTTGTCGGTGTTCATCACGCCGTGCACGAAGCCCACGCGCATCCACTGGGCCATTAGCCGCGCGGTGCGCTCGCACACGTCACCGAACCAGTCGGCATACAGTGCCTCGCCCTGCCCGCGCAACCGGGGGAAGTCGCGCCGGATGCTGAAGTCCACCATCTGGCGCAGCAGTGCGATGTCGTTGCGCGCATAGGGCAGTTCGAAATTGCCGAAGCGGATAAACGAGGGCGCGACGCGGCAGACGATCGCTCCCGGTTCCTCGCGAGGGTGGCCGTCGTAGAACATGTCGCGCACGACCGCTTCGCCGGTCTCGAGCAGGCACAACGCACGCGTGGTGGGGATGCCCAGATGATGCATCGCCTCGCTGCACAGGAACTCGCGGATCGAGGAACGCAGCACCGCGCGTCCGTCAGCACCACGCGAATACGGCGTCGGCCCAGCGCCCTTGAGCTGCAGCTCCCAGCGTTGACCGCCCGCGTCCAGCGCCTCGCCCAGCGAGATCGCGCGTCCGTCGCCCAATTGCCCTGCCCACACGCCGAACTGGTGTCCGCCGTAGTTGCTCGCCCACGGCTGCATGCCATCCAGCAGCGCGTTGCCGCCGAACACGCGGGCGAAGTCCGGGCTCGCGATGTCCTGCGCGGACAGGCCCAGGGTGGCCGCCATCTCGGCTGACCAGGCCACCACATGCGGCGCCGGCACGGGCGTGGGCTGGACCTGCGACCAGGCGGCGCCTTCCACCTGCCGCAGACGCGGACCACGCTCGGGATCGCCGGCCAGTTCGCGCACGAATGCATTGTCGAAGTCCAGGCGCATCGGTCGATGATCGCACGATGGCCGGTCAGGGGACGTTTGCGCGCACAGTATTCGCAAACACGAATGTTTAGCGCGCGGCATCAACCGAAGCGGCATACTGACGCGTGAACGATGACTTCGAAAACGATCGCTACGCCACGAGCGTAGACCCTTCCGTGCACTGCACCTCCTGTGAAGCGGTGTGTTGCCGCCTGACCGTGGTGCTGATGCCGGAAGACGACGTCCCCGACTGGTTGGTGACGCACGATGACCACGGCCTGGCGACGCTCGCCAAGGGGGAGGACGGCTGGTGCGCCGCGGTCGACCCGGATACCTCGCGTTGCACGATCTACGAGCGGCGCCCCGCGATCTGTCGCAAATACACCATGGGCAGCCCCAGCTGCCGGGACGAACGGCGCAAGTGGTATGGCCCTGCCCTCCCCACGCCGGTGAAGCTTCTGTAGCAGCCCGCTACAGGGGCTGTGGCGGGTCGAACGCCCTGGCCACGTCATCGGCATCCAGCGCCCGCCATTCGCCCGGCGCCAACCCGTCGAGCGTCAACCGCCCGACCGCCACGCGCTCTAGCGCCTCCACGTGGTTGCCTGCCGCCGCGAACATGCGCCGCACCTGGTGGTAGCGCCCCTCGGTAACGGTCAGCCGCGCGCGACGCGGTTCGAGCACTTGCAGCTGCGCGGGAGCTAGCGGCGTGATTTCCGATTCGAGCATCAGCGTGCCGCTGGCGAACAGCTCGCCCTCGCCACCTTGCAGGTCGCGGGCGAGCGTCGCCTCGTAGACCTTGGCCACATTCGTCTTGGGCGAAATGATCCGGTGCAGCAGGGCACCGTCGTCGGTGAGCAGCAGCAATCCGGACGTATCCCGGTCGAGCCGGCCGACGGTGGACAAGGCCGGATCACGCCGTCGCCAGCGCGGCGGCAGCAGGTCGTAGACCAGGCGGCCGGCGTCCTTGCGCGAGCAGGTGTAGCCGGTCGGCTTGTGCATCAGCAGCACCAGGCCGGCGGGTGGATCGAGCATCTCGCCGTCGATACGGACGTCCGCGTGCTCGACCCGGTCGTCGGTGTACAGGACCTCGCCCGACGGATCGGTGACGCGCCCCTCGCGGAACAGCTGCATCACTTCCCTGCGGCTGCCGTAGCCGAGGTTGGCCATCAGGCGTACCAGCTTCATGCGCGCACCGCCTCGATCACCTTGAAACCGTCCTGCGTTGCCACCGTGTGCACCTGCGCGAAGCGCGCGGCCAGCGTAGCCTCGTACGGCAGGTGACGGTTGGCGACCAGCCACAGGCGACCATGCGGCAGTAACGCGTCGGCCGCGGCATCGATGAAGGCGCGCCCGAGTTCGGGAAGGTCCGCGCGCCCCTGGTGGAATGGCGGGTTGCTCACGATCGCGTCGTAGCGATGCGGCAGGCCGGTGGTGACATCGTGCCAGTGCAGTTCCACGTCGACTTCGCGGCCGCTGGCTGCCACGGCTTCGGCGAGATTCACGCGTGCTGGCTCCAGCGCGCGCTTCTCCGCTTCATACAGGTCCACCGCGGTGACGCCGGGACAGCGCGTAATCACCTGCGCGGCGAGATACCCATAGCCCGCGCCCAGATCGGCGACGCGGCCGTGCAGGTCATCTGGCAGGTGCACCGCAAGCAGGGCCGAGGCCGGGTCGATACGGTCCCACGCGAACAGTCCCGGACGGCTGAGATGGCCGCCGGCGATTTGGCGCGGCGCATCGAGCGCCTCCCATTCGGCCAGCAGCGCGGAGTCCAGCGCATCGCCGGCGCTCGCCCAGAACACGCGGCACTTGTGTTTGGAAAGGCTGCGCACCGCGCCGAACAGCCGCACGACATCCGCTTCGGCCGATTTCGCGCCTTCGGCATTGGGCACCGCCGTCAGCACGGCGCCGCCGGGCTGAAGGTAATGCGCGGCGCGGGCGAACAAGGCACGGGCCTCGTCACGCTGGCGCGGCGGCAGTACGAGCACCAATGCAAAGCGGTCGTCCTGCACAGGCTCTCCGACCGCCACGCCCGCGCGGCGAAGCTTGTCGGCAAACGGCTTGAAGGTCTGCTGGCAAAGCCAGCCGGATCGAGCAAACGTGCGCAGCGGCGCGCCGTCGCGGGCCCGCAGGAAAAGTACCCGACCGTCCTCAGGCAACCGGATTTCGCCGTGGGTGATGGGCAGGAACAGGGCGTCCAGTTGGAGCGCGGGCGTAGTGGCGACGGTGGCTGCCATCGAGATCGGTTTGGAAAGCGGGAACCGGATTCTACGCGTTGGCGCTGGCGGCAACGCAGGCAGTGATCCGCAGGCCGGCTTCGATCCGTTCGCGAGTGCGGCGAGCCAACTCACCGCGCGAATCCTCCACCTAGCGTGCGACCGACCCGGCGCGCACCAGATATTGCACGCTGAACATCCGTTCGGGATCCAGCCACACGCGCAGCACTTCCAGCCCGGCCTTGCCCGCGAGCACCGCGAAATCTTCCAGCGAGTACTTGCAGCTGACCTCCACCCGGATCGCTTCGTCCTTGCCGAAGGCGATCTGGCTGCGGCCCACGTGCACCTTCTGCTCGCGCTGGCTGACCAGGCTGGTTTCGATGCGTCCGGCCATCGCGTTGTAGTGCGCCCGATGGCGGAATGCGGCGAGGTCGAAATCGCTGCCCAACTCGCGATTCAGGCGCGCGAGCATGTTGAGGGTGAACTGGGCCGTGACGCCCGCGGCATCGTTGTAGGCGGCCTCGATCAGGGCGGTGTCTTTCTTCAGGTCTGCGCCGATCAGGATGCCGCCGTTGTCGCCCATCTCCGTGCGCATCTTGCGCAACAGCGCGATCGCCTCGCGCGTGTCGAAGTTGCCGATGGTCGAACCGGGAAAATAGACCACCGTCCGCCGCGGCGCGCGCGGCGGGATCGGCAGGCGCAGCGGGCGGGTGAAATCGGCGCACAGCGGCTGCACAGGCAGCTGGGTGAAGTGCTCTCCCAGGCGACGCACGCTTTGCTGCAACGGCTCGGACGAGATTTCCACCGGCACGTAGCTCACCGGCGCAGCCATGTGTTCGAGCAACAGGCGCGTCTTGGTCGCGCTGCCACTGCCGTATTCGACCAGGCGAACGTCCACGCCCAGGGTGTCGGCGATGCTGCCGGCGTGCTCCCGCATCAGCGCGGTTTCGCAGCGTGTGAGGTAGTACTCCGGCTGCTCGCAGATGCGCTCGAACAACGCCGATCCCTGCGCGTCGTAGAACAGCCACGAGGGCAGGCGCTTTGGCTGCGCGCGCAGCCCGCGACGAACGGTCTCCAGCAGCCCGCCGGCCGACGGCGTGCGTGCGTCGGTGGGCAGGTCCAGGGCACGGATGTTCATGGAGAATGCTCCTTGAGGTTTTATCGGTCCTTGGCCAGGCGCAGCCCGGCGAACTGCCAGCGCGCCTGCGGGGGGAAGAAGTTGCGGTAGCTCGCGCGCATGTGGTCGACGGGAGTGGCGCACGAGCCGCCACGAAGCACCCACTGGCCGCACATGAACTTGCCGTTGTATTCGCCGAGCGCGCCCGGCAGGGGACGAAAGCCCGGATAGGCGACATAGGGCGAGGCCGTCCATTCCCACGCGTCGCCGTACATCTGCAGCAATCCGTTGCCGTGGGCGGCCTGCGGCAGTCGCGGCACGCCGTCGAGCAGGTTGCCCTGGGCCGGCAGTGTTGCGGCGGCGGTCTCCCATTCGGCTTCCGTGGGCAGCCGCGCGCCGGCCCAGCGGGCGAAGGCATCGGCTTCGAAGTAGCTCAGGTGGCAGACCGGAGCATTCGGATCGAGTGCATGCACACCGGCCAGCGAGAAGGCACTGGCCAGGTCGGCTCGCCAGTAGAGCGGGCGCTGCCATCCCTCGTTCTGCACGGTGGCCCAGCCGTCGGACAGCCACAACGACGGCTCGCGGTAGCCGCCGTCGTGCACGAACGCAGCGTACTCTTCGTTGGTGACCAGCCGGTTGGCCAGCGCATGCGGCGCCAGCAACGTGCGGTGGCGTGGGGTCTCGTTGTCGAAGGCAAAGCCCTCGCCCGCATGGCCGATCTCCACGACACCTTCTGCGCCCGGCAGGTACTGCAGGGGCGCGGACATTGTGGCGGCCGGTAGCGTCGACTCCCGCAGATAGGCCGGCAACAGCGGGTTGTTCCAGAACGCGTGCTGGATGTCGGTAAGCAGCAATTCCTGGTGCTGCTGCTCGTGCTGCAACCCGAGCTCGATCACCGCGGAAGGGACGACCTCGTCACCGCGCAGAAGCATCGAACCGAGCGCCTCATCGACGTGGCGGCGGTAAGCCAGCACTTCGTCCAGCGTCGGGCGCGAGAGCAGGCCGCGTTGCGGCCGCGCATGCATCGGACCGACGCTCTGGTAGTAGGAGTTGAACAGGTAGTGCCAAGCGGGGTTGCGCAGGCGATAACGTGCATCACGCGCAAGTACGAACTGCTCGAAGAACCAGGTCGTGTGTGCCAGGTGCCATTTCGCCGGACTGGCGTCGGGCATCGACTGCACCATCATGTCTTCGGCTGTAAGGCCCGCGCACAGTTGCAGGGTCTGTTGGCGCACCCGCCGATAGCGCTGAGCCAGCGTGTCGCCGGCGATGGGGCTCAGCTGCGTCATGGCCTGCTCCTTCGTGGGTCGGGCGCGCGGTCCACGTGCGCCGTGCCAGCGACGCTGAAGCGCGGTACGGATCGGACCGTTGGCATGCTCCAAGCATGACGCAGCGCCTGTTCAATACGTGTGATCGGTCGATGGCAGATTGCTGACACCGCCGCGCTGGCGCCACCCGCGCCGGCGCGCGATGCTCGGGCCGCTGGACCCGTGCCCCTTCCCCCGCGAGGTGATGCCATGAAACGCCTGTCCTTCCTGCTGCTGCTTGTCGCCACCAGCTCCGCCGCGCTCGCCGCCAACGGGCCAGGCAAGGCGCTGCCATACGCCCAGTGCATCCAGACCGACAAGATCAACGAATGGCACGTGGTCGATGCACACACGGCGTTGGTCCGCACGGGCCCGTATCGCTATGTGGTGCACCTGAAGGCCGATTGCCCGCGCCTGGGCATCGGCGTGCCGGGTTTCCTGCTCGAGGCCAGCGAGTCCGGCAAGTCGGTCGGCGGTGGCCGCATCTGCGGGGACCTGGGCGAGAGCGTCAGCGCCCGCGAGCAGCCGCCTTGTGCAATTTCCTCGGTGGAAATGGTAGACAAGGCAAGGTTCGAGCAGATGCGCGAACACGCCGCGCGCCACGGCAGCGGTGCGGAATTGCCGCCTGCCGGATGATGGTCGCGGGCATAAAAAAAGGCCCGGCATGGCCGGGCCTTTCCGCGTTCGGTTGGCACGTATGTCAGTCGCCGTAGTAGCCAACATAGCGGGTGGGCGGCGCCTGCTCGACGTAGACCGTGCGCGTTTCGACCACGCGGCGGGTCACTACCGGCTCTTCGTAGACGACCCGCACCGGGCGCCGATAGACCGGACGCTCGTAGACCACGCGCGGCGGCGGGCGGAGCGCATCGTCGACCAGGCCGATGACGGCGCCGGCGACGATGGCGCCGGCGACCCAGCGACCGCCGCTCCAATGGCCGCCGCGGTCATGGCGGTAATGATCATGCCAGCCGCGATCGTAATGTCCGCGTCCGTGCCAGCCGCGATCGTGCCGATCATGCGCCGATGCGACGGTCGGCAGTGCCACAGCCGACGCAAGCAGCAGGGCAGCCATCGCCATCGCGGATTTGCCTGGCCAATGCTTGGTCATATTCATGCCTCCATCGGGCGAGATGCCCTTTACCCGATGCTCCGGGTAAAGCGCTTAATCGGCACTTAAGGCAGTCGAGCGGGAAAGCCGATCCGGGTCAACGGGCGTTTGGGGATGGGATGGGTATCTTGCTGCGCGCCATCCGGTCGCCACGGTGGACCCCGGCAGTCGCAGTCAAAAACATCCTGGCAACCCTGGATGCCGGTGGCTCGCCGCTGCAACCGGGTGCCGCGCGGAAGAAACTTCGTCAAGTGAGGCGATACGGCTCGTCCGCCCCCATCCGCCCTTCGGGCACCTTCCCCCGCAGGCGGGGGAAGGATCGACGACGGCCTCCCATCAGGAGCCTCTCCCGCTCCGCAGGGGAAGGTGCCGGCAGGCGGATGAGGCACCCTTGGGCGGGATCGCCCTGCAGACCGGCGAATACGGCCGAGCTCAGACGTTGAACAGGAAGTGCAACACATCGCCGTCCTTGACGAGGTAGTCCTTGCCTTCCTTGCGCAGACGGCCGGCCTGGGCGGCGCCGGCCTCGCCCTTGTACTGGATGAAGTCGTCGTAGGACACCGTCTCGGCACGGATGAAGCCGCGCTCGAAATCGGTATGGATCACGCCCGCGGCCTGCGGCGCGGTGGCGCCCTTCTTCACCGTCCATGCGCGCACTTCCTTCACCCCCGCGGTGAAGTACGTCTGCAGGTTGAGCAGCTTGTAGCCGGCGCGGATCACGCGGTTCAAACCCGGCTCGTCCAGGCCCAGGTCCTTGAGGAACTCGTCGCGGTCGGCGTCGTCGAGCTGCGCCATTTCCTCTTCGATCGCCGCGCACACCGGCACCACCTCGGCGCCCTCGGTCGCGGCGCGCGTACGCACGGCATCCAGGTGCGGGTTGTCCTCGAAACCGTCCTCGCGCACGTTGGCGATGTACATCAGCGGCTTGAGCGTGAGCAGGAACAGGTCGCGAACCAGCGCCTTCTCTTCCTCGTCCAGCTCCACGCTGCGCGCGGACTTGCCTTCGTTCAACGCGGCGGCGAGCTTCTGCAGAACCGGCTTCTTCGCCAGCGCTTCCTTGTCGTTGGCCTTGGCCGCGCGCTCGGCGCGGTTGAGCGCCTTCTCGACCGAGTCCAGGTCGGCGAGCGCGAGCTCGGTATCGATCGTCTCGATGTCGGCGATGGGATCGACCTTGCCGGCCACGTGCACGATGTCGCTGTGCTCGAAGCAGCGCACCACGTGCGCGATCGCGTCGACCTCGCGGATGTGCGCCAGGAACTTGTTGCCCAGACCCTCGCCCTTGGACGCGCCGGCGACCAGGCCGGCGATGTCGACGAACTCCACCGCGGTCGGAATCACCTTCTGCGGATTGACGATCGCCGATAGCGCATTGAGGCGCTCATCGGGCACGGGCACCACGCCCACGTTCGGCTCGATCGTGCAGAACGGGAAGTTGGCGGCGGCGATGCCGGCCTTGGTCAGCGCGTTGAACAGAGTGGACTTGCCGACGTTGGGCAGGCCGACGATGCCGCATTTGATGCCCATGGGTTTGACTCCGGGATTCGTGATTTGGGATTCGGGATTCGAAGGAGCGGGCCGCCGTGCGTCTGACGAATCCCGTATCCCGACTCCCAAATCCCGGCTATTTCGTATGCAGCTGCTGCATCGCCTTGTCGAACTGCCCGCCGACCGCCAGCGGCAGCACGTCGAGCGCGCGGGCGATGCCGTCGAGGATCGCGTCCTCGTCCTGCGCGGACGGCTTGCCGAGCACCCAGGGTGTGACCTTGTCCTTGTGGCCCGGATGGCCGATGCCGATGCGCAGACGGTGGAACTTGCCATGCCCGAGATGCTGCATGGTGTCGCGCAGGCCGTTCTGGCCCCCGTGGCCGCCGTCGAACTTCATTCGCACGGTGCCCGCTGACAGGTCCAGCTCGTCGTGCGCCACCAGGCACTCGTCGGGCTGGATCTTGTAGTAGCGCAGCGCGGAGACGACCGCGATGCCGCTCTTGTTCATGAAGGTGGATGGCTTGAGCAACCACACACCGTCGCCACCGATGCGCACGCGGCAGGCCTCGCCGTGCAGCTTGCCATCGAAGGCGAAGCGCTCGCCCTGGCCCGAAGCCAGTGCGTCCACAAACCAGAACCCGGCATTGTGCCGGGTCCGGAGGTATTCGGCGCCGGGATTGCCCAGGCCGACGATGAGCTTGAGTCCAGCCATGCCGTGAGCCGATGGCCGGGCCTCCCGCGAGGCGGGAGGCCCGGACTTCGCTTACTTCTTCTCGGCGGGCTTGGCTTCGCCTTCCGGCGCGGCCGCTTCGGCGGCCGGCTCGGCTTCTTCCTTGACCGCGTTGGCGGTGACCACGGCGATGTCGTGGTCCGCGCCCAGGCTCAGCGCCGGCAGGCTCACGCCCTTGGGCAACTTGATCTGCGACAGGTGGACGATGTCGCCGGGCTTCAGGTCAACCAGGTCGAGCTCGATGAACTCCGGCAGGTTACCCGGCAGGCAGGACACCTCAACCTCGGTCAGGTTGTGCGAGATCACCACGCCGGAGGTCTTGCCGGCCGGCGACTTCTCCTGGTTGAGGAAGTGCAGCGGCACGTTGACGCGGATCGCTTCGTTCTCGTTCACGCGCAGGAAGTCCATGTGCAGCATCTGCTGCTTGAACGGATGCTTCTGCCAGTCGCGCACCAGCACCTTCTGCACCTTGCCGTCGACGTTCAGGTCGAGGATCGAGGAGAAGAACCACTCGTTCTTGGCGGCGAGCAGGATGGTGTTGTGCTCGATCTGGATGCTCTGCGGCGGCTGGGTGCCACCGTAGACGACGGCAGGCACCATCGCCGCGTGACGCAGGCGGCGGCTCGCACCTTTCCCCTCGTCCGTGCGGCTCTGGGCCTTGATTTCATGAGTCTGGGCCATTGCTGTTACTACCTTGGTTGGTGTTTGCCCGCCTCGCGGCGGACAGGTGACTTCCCCGCGACCAGGGAAGCCTTGGGAACGCGGACCGTCAGTCCACGTAAAGCGAACTCACCGACTCGCCGAAGGCGATGCGGCGAATGGTTTCGGCCAGCAGCTCGGCGACCGAGAGCTGGCGAATCTTGCTGCAGCCCTGCGCCTCGGGGCGCAGCGGCAGCGTATTGGTGACCACCAGCTGGTCGAGCTGGGAGTTCTCGATGTTGCCGATCGCCGCACCGGAGAGCACCGGGTGCACGCAGTAGGCGACCACCTTGCGCGCGCCGCGCTCCTTCAGCGCCGCGGCCGCGGCGCACAGGGTGCCGGCGGTGTCGACGATGTCGTCGACCAGCACGCAGGTCTTGCCGTCGACCTCGCCAATGATGTTCATCACCGTGGCGACGTTGGCCTTCGGGCGGCGCTTGTCGATGATCGCCAGGTCCGCGTCGTCCAGCCGCTTGGCGATCGCGCGGGCGCGCACCACGCCGCCGACGTCGGGGCTGACCACGATCAGGTCGTCCATCGAGTGGTTGCGCCAGATGTCCGCCAACAGGATCGGCGAGGCGTAGACGTTGTCCACCGGGATGTCGAAGAAGCCCTGGATCTGGTCGGCGTGCAGGTCCACCGTGAGCACACGATCGACGCCGGCGGTACCGATCAGCGTGGCCACCATTTTTGCGGTGATCGGCACGCGCGCCGAGCGCGGCCGGCGATCCTGCCGGGCGTAGCCGAAGTACGGCATGACCGCTGTGACAGTGGCGGCCGAGGCGCGCTTGAGCGCGTCCACCAGCGCGAGCATCTCGATCAGGTTCTCCGCGCTAGGCGCGCCGGTCGGCTGCAGCACGAAGACTTCCTGGCGGCGGACGTTCTCCTCGATCTCGATCTGCACTTCGCCGTCGCTGAACTTGCCGACAAGGGCCTTGCCCAGCGGCACGCCGAGTCGCTGCGCGACGTCCTCGGCCAGGGCGCGATGGGCATTGCCGGTGAAGAGCATCGGGGTGGACGTGTCCACTTTGGATTCCTCAAAGAGCCATTCGTGAATGGCCGATTCAATGTGGCTGGGGCGGCAGGATTCGAACCTGCGCATGCGGGAATCAAAATCCCGTGCCTTAACCAGCTTGGCGACGCCCCAGTGTTTCGTTGACAGGCCGTCGTCCTGACCGCCTGCCGTGTGTTTCAAGCCCGCAACGGCTGCCCCGGCGCCGCGGCCCATGCGCGATGGCGCGCGAGAGCCCGATGCAGGGGCGAAACCTCCAGTCCCGCGGCCAGTTGCGCCGTGAATGCCGGAGGACACTCCCGCACCACTTTGCGCGCCTGCGCGAGCGAGGCGGTTTCCAGGAAAACGCACCCGCCGCTGCCGGAAAGCCGGGCACGACCGAAGCGCGAGAGCCAGTCCAGCGCCGCGGCCACGTTCGGGTGTCGCGCGCGCACGACCGGCTCGAATGCGTTTTCTGCCGTTTCGCCGGAAGCAAAGGATGAAATTGTCGCCGGCGGTGCATTTCGTGTCAATTCAGACGCTTGAAACAAGGCCGCGGTGGGCACGTGGTCGCGCGGGTCCAGCACCACGTACCAGCGCCGCGGCAGCGTGACGGGCGTGAGCTGCTCGCCCACGCCTTCGGCCCATGCCGAGCGACCACGCACGAACACCGGCACGTCGGCGCCCAGGCGGTACGCCAGGCCGGCCAGCGCATCCTCGTCGAGGCCGCAGCCCCACAGGTGGTTGAGCGCGACCAGCGCGGTGGCGGCGTCGGAGCTGCCGCCACCGAGGCCGCCGCCCATCGGGATGCGCTTGTCCACCGCGATCTCGGCACCCAGTGTCACGCCGGCTTCCGCCTGCAGCAGGCGCGCGGCGCGTACCACCAGGTCGGTCTCGGCCGGCACGCCGCGGACCTCGTTCACGCGGGCGATGACGCCGTCCCTGCGTACGCGCACGCGCAGTTCGTCGCCCCAGTCGAGCAGGCGGAACACCGTCTGCAGGTCGTGGTAGCCGTCGGCGCGGCGACCCACGATGCGCAGGAACAGGTTGAGCTTGGCCGGCGCCGGCCAGACGGTCCATGCGTCGGACTCGGGCGCGGCAAGCGGGCGCGACATGAAGACGCGCAAAGCATCGGGAAAACCGTTTTCGCGGTCGCGCTCGCGGGCGCGGGCGAAGGTCGGGTCGGCCTTGTCCACCGCCGCGAAGCCGTGCCTGGCATAGAACGGCGCGTTCCACGGCACGTCGGCCAGCGTGCCCAGGTCGATGCGTCGGTAGCCGGCCTCGCCCGCCCAGGCGCAGGCGTGTTCGAGCAGGGCGGCGCCAATCCCTTGGCGTCCGTTGGCAGGCAGGACGTCGATCTCGGCGATTTCGACGGCGCCTTCGGCCATCCCGTCCTGCAGCCACACGAAGCCGACCGGTACACCCTCTTCCAGCGCCACCCAGACCAGGCCGCGCGTGACCGCCACTTCCAGCAGTTCGGGCGGGATCGCCATCGCCGCATAGGCGGGCCACGCGCGATGGCCGCGGAACAGTTCCACCGCCGCACGCTCGATCGCGCACAACGTGGGCACCTGCGCGGCCACGGCGCGCACGATGGTCACCACCATGGCCTCAGCGCCCGCAGTCGGCGCAGGACGCCGCGCCAAGCCGGAAGCTGTCGATCGACAGCTTGACCTTGTAGGGCGGACGGCTGGCGAACACCTTCTGCGGCAACGGCGGCTGCTGCGTCGCGTCCCAGGCACGGTAGTCCACCGTCCAGCCATCCTGCACGAGCAGGGACGGCAGGTCGTGTTCACCAAAGCGCAGTTCGGCAGGCGCACCGGCCGCGCGCAGGCCGAGCACCCAGGCGCGCAGATCGTCCAGCGGCACCTCCCAGCCCAACGCCTTGCGCATCAGCGCCTCGGCGTCGGGGCCGCGCAGCGGGCCGCCCTCGATGCCTTCGAGCAGGGCCCCGTCAGGGCCGCCGCTCAAGCGGAAGCTCTTGCCGGTGATCGGCGCGCGCAGCTCGAAATCGTAGCGTTGCCCGTCCTGCTTCCAGCGCAGGCTGCCGCTGCCGCCATCATGCCCATCGGACACCGCCAGGTGGCCTTCCAGCGTCCACCGGTCCACGCCCGAAAGCTGCCGCTCGCGCGCCGCCTGTGCGGCGAGCGCGGCCTCGTCGGCCGGCCTGCGCACCGGCACCGGCGCGCAGGCGGTCAGCAGCAGGCCGGCTGCCGCACCCAGAAAGAGGAGGCGCCTCATGGCTCGAGGCGCCGCAAGGTATCGCGCAGATTGACGTTGCGCGGGTCGATCTTGCGAACCTGGTCGAACACGTGCCGGGCGTCCTGGCGCTTGCCGAGCTTCCACAGCACCTCGCCCAGATGCACGCCGACGTCGGCATCCTTCGCGGCGCTCCAGGCCTGGCGCAGCGTGCGTGCGGCCTCGTCGAGATGCCCCAGGCGGTACTGCAACCAGCCCCAGGAATCGGCGATTGCCGGATCGTGTGGCTTGGCGGAACGGGCCATCTCGATCAGCTTTTTCGCTTCAGGCAAATCGCGATCGGCGTCGGCCAGCGTGTAACCGAGCGCGTTGCTTGCGTCGATGTCGTCCGGCTTGAGCTTGAGCAGATGCCGGAAATCCGCCACCGCGCGGTCGATGTTGCCCGCCTCGGCGTAGGCCAGGCCGCGGCCGTAGAGCAGGCCGGGATCGTCCGGCAACACCTGCAGCGCATGATCGTACGCCTTGGCGGCTTGCGCGTAGTGCCCCTCGCGCATGTAGAGCTCGGCGTCGGCCTGCCAGGCGCGGCGCAGTTCCTCGGGCTGGTCGAGGTAGGCGGTCTCCAGTTGCTCCAGCAGCGCATGGGCGTCGTCCACCTTGCCCTGGGTGTGCAGGATCACCGCGCTGCGCAGGTCGGCATCGAAGGCGTGCGGGTCGTCGTCGCCGACCTGGTCGTACCAGTCCAGCGCTTCGGCGTCGTGGTCCTGCATCTCCGCCAGTTGGCCGAGCAGGAACGCGCTGCTTTCGCGCACATCGGCCGGCGCTTGCTTGAGCTCCCGATAGAGCCTGGCGATGGCCTTCTTGTCGTGCGCCTCTGCTGCCAGTCCGGCGCGCAGGGCGTAGGTTTCGGCGCTCTGCGCGCCCTTGTCCAGCAGCTTCGCGGCGGCCTGGTAGTCGCCGCCCTGGCTGAGCAGGCTGGCATAGGTCAGGCGCAGGCGAACGTTGTCCGGCGAACGCGCCAGCGCCTGCCTGAGCAGCACCGTGGCGGCTTTCTTGTCGCCGGCCTTGAACTTCATCTGCGCCGCCCAGGCGTAAGTCTCGGTGTCGTGGAAGCGCGCCACCGCGGCATCGGCGATCTGCATGGCGTAACGGGGCCGGCCCAGCTTTTCGCCCAGCTCGCTCATCGCCAGCCAGGCCTGCGGGTCGGCCGGCAGCCGCTCAGGCGTGGCCAGGGCTTCCAGCAACTGGGCAGCCTGGGCCGGATCGCGCGCACCGATAAGGGCACGGCCGAAGCGGCGCCAGGCGTGCGGGTCGCCACTGCCGACCAGGCGTTCCAGTTGCTCGCGCGCACCGACGGTATCGCCGGTGGACAGCGCCAGTTCGGCGCGGGCCTGGGCGAGGTCCGCCGGGCTGGCGCCGAGCGCCTGCCAACGGTCGATCGCGCGTCGCGCGGCGGCCGTGTCGCGTACCGCCAGGGCCAGTTCCGCCGCGCGCCGGGCGACGGCGGGGTCGTTCGACAGCGCCATCGCCTGCGTGTAACGCGCCGAGGCGCCCTTGAGGTCGTTGCGGGTCAGCGCCATTTCGCCGGCCAGCAGCTGCGCCAGCAGGTCGTGCTGCGCGTCCGGTGTCACCACGGTGAGCCGGTCCAGCGGCTGCTTCGGGGTGGGCATGGGAGCCTTCCCGGCGGGCAGCCCCGCGCACGCAGCCAGGCCCAGCGCGCAACCGGCTGCGCCTGCAAAATGCCGCAGTTGCTTGAACTTGCCCTTCACGCTCAGCACACTAGTCCTCATCCCATCGTCCGTCCGGCCCGTACCTGATCGCGCCCGGTACCGAAAGCTTAGCCTACGCCGCCGCGGATACCCCGTCGTCACTTCGCATTCCACGCCATGCCGCTGATCGCCCTCGGGCTCAATCACCTCACCGCGCCGGTCAGCCTGCGCGAACAGGTGGCGTTCGATGCAGACGCCGCCGGCGAGGCCTTGCGCGAATTGCGCGCCGAGCCCGGCGTGGAAGAGGCGCTGATCCTCTCCACCTGCAACCGCACCGAGCTGTATGTCGGCGTGGCCGAGGGTGCCGAGCAGGCGCCGCAGGCGTGGCTCAACCGCCACCATCGCTTGACCCCGGGCAAGCTGGACGAGTTCCTCTACCGGCATGACGAGGACGCGGCGGTACGCCACATGTTCCGCGTCGCCACGGGCCTGGACTCGATGGTGCTGGGCGAGCCGCAGATCCTGGGGCAGGTAAAGGATGCCTACCAGCTCGCGCGCGACGCGCGGGCGCTCGGCGCGCCGCTGGACCGCCTGCTGCAGCACACCTTCGCCGTCGCCAAGCGCGTGCGCACCGATACCCGCATCGGCGCGCACACGGTCTCGGTGGCCTTTACCGCCGTGCGGCTGGCCGAGCAGGTGTTCACCGACCTCAAACAGGCCTGCGTGCTGCTGATCGGCGCCGGCGACACCATCGAACTGGCCGCGCGGCACCTGGTGGACAAGCAGGTCAGCCGCCTGATCGTGGCCAACCGCACGCTGGAAAACGCGCAGGAGCTGGCCAGCCGCTACGGCGGTTACGCCATTGCGCTGGCCGACCTCCCGCAGCACCTGGCCGAGGCCGACATCGTCATCTCCTCCACCGCCGCGCGCCAGCCGGTGGTGACCCGGCCGATGGTCGAGCGGGCGGTGGCGGCGCGCAAGCGCAAGCCGATGTTCATGGTCGACATCGCGGTGCCGCGCGACATCGACCCAGCGGTCGCCTCGCTGGAGGATGTCTATCTGTATGCCATCGATGACCTGCAGCAGGTGATCGACGAGAACCGCCGCTCGCGCGAGGCCGCGGCGCGCGAGGCCGAGACGATCATCGACCTGCAGGTCGACCGCTATATGGCCTGGCGCCGCGCGCTGACCCTGCGCAACCCGGCGATCGACCTGCGCCTGCATGCCGAGCGCTATCGCGACGAGGTGCTGGCCAAGGCGCAGGCGATGCTGGCGCGTGGCAAGACGCCGGACGAGGCGCTGGCGTTCCTCGCCAACACGCTGACCAACAAGCTGCTGCACCACCCGAGCGCGCGCCTGCGCGAGGCGGCGCTCAACGGCGATCTCGACCTGCTGCACGCGGCAGGCCGGCTATATGGTGAGTCGGAGCCGAGGGACGAATAGCGAGGGCGGCTGGCTGCCGCCTCCCGCCTCGTGAGCCGGCGCATGCCGGTTGCTTCCCTCCCGTGTCCCCTGGCTTTTCCATGACCCCATCGATCCGCCGCAAACTCGAATCCCTGGCCGAGCGCCACGAAGAAATCGGCCTGCTGCTGGCCCAGCCGGACGTACTGGCCGACGCCAGTCGCTTCCGCGAACTGTCCCGCGAATACGCGCAGGTCGAGCCGGTCGCTGCCGCGCTGCGCGAGCACGACGGTGCCGAGCGGGAACTGGCCCAGACGCGCGCCATGCTCACCGATCCGGAACTGCGCGAGATGGCCGCCGACGACGTCGCGCGCCTGGAAACGCGCCTGGCCGAACTGGACGGTGAACTGCAGATCCTGCTGCTGCCCAAGGACCCGCGCGACGAAGCCAACCTGTTCCTGGAAGTACGCGCCGGCACCGGCGGCGACGAGGCTGCCTTGTTCGCCGGCGACCTGTTCCGCATGTACGCGCGCTACGCCGAGCGCCGCCGCTGGCATGTGGAAGTGCTGAGCGAAAGCCCCGGCGAGCACGGTGGCTACAAGGAGATCGTCGCGCGCATCGAGGGCAAGGGCGCCTACTCGCGGTTGAAGTTCGAATCGGGCACGCACCGCGTGCAGCGCGTGCCGGAAACCGAATCGCAGGGGCGCATCCACACCTCGGCCGCGACGGTCGCGATCCTGCCGGAGATGGACGAGATCGACGACATCCAAATCAACCCGGCGGACCTGAAGACCGACACTTTCCGCGCCTCCGGGGCCGGCGGTCAGCACGTCAACAAGACCGATTCGGCCATCCGCATCACGCACCTGCCCACCGGCATCGTGGTCGAGTGCCAGGACGAGCGCAGCCAGCATAAGAACCGCGCGCGCGCACTGTCGCTGCTGAAGGCGCGCCTGCTCGACGAGGCGCAGAGCAAACAGGCGGCCGCGCAGGCGCAGGAGCGCCGCCTGCAGGTGGGTTCGGGCGACCGCAGCCAGCGCATCCGCACTTACAACTTCCCGCAGGGCCGCATCACCGACCACCGCGTCAACCTCACCCTGTACCGCCTGCCCGAAGTGCTGGCGGGCGACCTGGATGAGCTGGTCGACACGCTCACCCGCGAGCACCAGGCCGACGAGCTCAAGAGCCTCGCCTCGTAATCGGGGTAAAGCTTCCGCCGCCGGACATCGGTCGCCCGGCACCGATGGGGCCGGCTTCGCCGGGCGCGATCAGCGCGCCTGCGAGTGCATGACCGCCTGCATGGCTAAGGGCATGGGCTGGTGCACATCCGGCGCTTGCGCCCAGAACGCTTCGGCACTGCTGCGTTCCAACGGCGTATTGGCAGCAAGCGCGGCATCGACTGCTGCCAGCCGGCGAGACGGGCTCCGCAGCTCACCTTGTACGGCGATCACCCTGCCCCGATCCGCCGAAGGCTCCGCCCGGTCGATCCGCTGCAAACCCTCGCGCCGAGCCGCCACCGTCAGCGCCCCGGCCACGCGTTCGCTGTGCGGGCCGCCCGGTAGCCCGTGACGGGCCTCCATCTGTTTGACCGCGTCAAATGCCTGAGCGTAAAGGCCACTGGCAGGGTGACCGCGGTCATCCAGGCGTGGCGCTTCCGACACCGCGGGCATGCGCGGTGCCGCCGTGCCGCTGGCCGGCGCGGGATACAAATCGGACGTTGGCAAGCCCACTGCGAAACGGGGGCCTTGGGCGAGCGCACTGCGGGCGCCAGCCCATCCCTCTTCCAGATGCCTCACCGCACCCAGCGCGGCGTGCGCGATCACCTCGCGGGTGTCCTGCACGACCTCTCGCGCCCCGGCCCAGACCTGCCCTGCTTCACGCGCCAGGGCGCGACCCAGCCGGCTGCCTTCAGCCTTCGCATGCAAGCCTGTCGCCGTCGCCAACTCGACCGCTTCGGTCACCCGCGCCAGACTCCAGGTCGCCGACCAGGGCACCTTGGTCGAGGCATGCAAGCCGGCACGCGCCGCCCACGTATCCTGGCGGAACGTGGCAATGACGCTGGCGTAACGCTCCGCGCGGGCCTCGTTCGCTGCCGTCAGCACCGACTCGCCCTCGTCGGGCGCCCAGTTGTCGATGCCATGATCCGCGACGCGCAGCGTGGCAAGCGCCTTCCCCAAGCCGCGCTGCCCGTCGAGGTAGCCCGTTTCGCGCAAGCTCGCCACGTCCGCGGGCGTGGCATAGACGCGGACCTGCCCGAAATGGCGGCTGCACGCGCTTACCGGGTCGCCCGCAAGGACGTTGTCGATCACCTGGCTGCCGCCCTCGGGAACGCCGATGCCCAGCTCCGCGGCGCCGTAGGCGTTGAAAGTCTCCCCACGCAGGCCGAAACGCCACGCTTCGATCTGCGCGAGGGTGCCGCCCATGGAGTGGCCGGTGACGGTTACCAGGTCGCGCGGAATGCTCTGCCTTGCCGCCTTCTCCAGCACCGCCTGCGTAAAGCTGCGGGCGTCGGCCTCCTGCGGGTTGAAACCGTTGGCGACCATGATGGTGTCCACGGCAACATCTTGCACACCTGTCAGCGTGTGGCTCCTGAAGTCCGGATCGGTTCCGCGGTAGGCGATGACGACGCCATAAGGCGGCTCCAGCTGTCGATAGGCTGTGGCATGGAAACCGGACGGGCTTTCCCTATAGGCAAAAACCTTGTACGGATGGCCGTTGAGCACGACCTTTTTTTGTTCGTCCTTGTTGGGATCTAGATTGCGGTAGGACGTCCTCGCGGCCCAGGCATAGTCCTCGCTCGCCGGCCTCATGGCACGACCTTTCGCGCCTGGACCTCTATATGGAAGAAGCGGTCTGGATGTTTCCTGACCTCCTCATCATGGCTTGGTCGTTCCAACGCCACGCCCGCATTCATATCGTTATTCGAGCGATTGAAGTAGTCGGCCTTGCTGAAATAGCGCCTGAAAGGTTGATCACTCAGAACCATGGGCAACATCAGTCCAGGACCAAACGTCTGCCCATGCACCACAAAACCGGGACTGACGGTGCCTATATCCCAATGGCAGACACCCAGCCCGAAGTAGTCCTCGTCCTCCAACAGATCCCGGTAGAAGCTGCCCTTCCACGTGCGCTCGTCCACGCGCGTCAGCACGAACGACCGGCTCGTGGTTGGAACGTTGCGCGCCCCTTCGACCGGATTTTTCGGCACGCACTCGACATTGGTCACGTCGTACGACAGAAAACCCTCCACCGAATCGAACGCACCGGGCGCGTCGACCGTGGCAATGAGTTCGTAGCGCTGCGTGGGGTGCGGATTGAGCTTGATGTCGTCCATGGGCGATGAGCAGGCGGCAGGAAGGGCGGCAAGTCCCGCGACCAGCACCGCGGCGACACAACGACGCATGGCGGCGGCCCGGCGGCGGGCGGCGGGTCGGCGTGGCACGGGAACGAGGGTGCCGCAAGGGGCATCCTCACAGGGCGCGTACGGCTGGCGCTTGTTGCCTCGGGTCGAGGGGGGCGCACGTTTTTCCATTGGACTGGCGACCATGGCATCCTTGCGGGCAGCGGCAGTGCAGGCCAGCGTAGCAGGCTTGGGGAATCGATGGCGATGACGACAGGCTTTCCGGGTGGCTCTGCCGACGGCAAGAGCACCATGCCGGCGAACGCGCGCGCCGAGCTGGAAGCCTTGCTCAATCGCCTGGCGCATCTGCTTCGCCAAGGCGCCAGCCAGGAAGCCGAGGCGCTGGCCGCACGCGCGCGCCGACATTTTCCCCTGGCGAGCGAACTGGTTCGCCTGCACGGCGTTGCATTGCTGCAGCTGGGTCGTCGCCCCGACGGCTTGAGTGCCCTGAACCGGGCCGCCGAGTTGGCGCCGGACAGCATCGAAGTGCAGTGCAACCTCGCCAACGTGGCGCTGGAGGATGGGCGCCCCAAGGCCGCCATCGAACGGCTGCGCGCCACACTGGCGCGCACGCCTGGCCACCCGGCCGTTCTGCAGGTGCTCGGCGTGGCGCTGATGGTCGCTGCCCGCCACGAGGAAGCACGCGAGACCTTCACCCAAGCGCTGCGCGCGGCACCGCAACACCCGGGCCTGCGCCTCAATCTCGCCGAAGTGGAGCTCGAGCTGGGCGATGCCGCGCAGGCGCTGGTGCACGCGCGCGAGGCATTGACGCTCGCACCCCGCCTGGATGCGGCCCACGCCCTGCTCGGGCACGCGTTGCAGGCGCAGGGCCACAGCGCGGAAGCCGCCAGCGCCTGGCTGGAGGCCGAGCGACTGGCACCGCGCGAACCACGCCACGCCTTCCAGGCTGCGCGGATGCTCGAGGCATCCGACCGACCGGCCGAGGCGGCCGAGGCGTATGCGCGCGCGCTGCAACTGGCGCCGCACTCCGGGGCCGCACTGAGTCGGCTGGCCGTGCTGCGGCGACGTCTGGCCGACTGGCGCGAGCAGGCGTCGTTGACCACGCGCCTGCGCGAGGCGATCGAAACCGGGCAACCGGGCATCGTGCCCTTCGCGCTGCCGCTGGAGCCATTCGACCGCGCGCTCCAGCGCAAGGCGATGGAAACCTTCACCCGAACCATCGAGCACCACTTGGCGCCGTTGCGCCAGCAGCTCGCCTTCACCCTGCCCCGGCCCGCGCCGGATGCACCGATTCGCGTCGGCCTCCTTTCCGATAGCTTTGGCGACCATCCGACAGGCCGCGCCGTGTCCGGGCTGGTCGAGGCCCTGGCCGCGCTGGGCGGGCTGGAGTTGCACCTGTTCGCCACGAACATTGACGATGGCAGCCCGATTCGCCAGCGCCTGTCGGCGGCAGCGCCGTTGCACGCGGTCGACGCGCTACCGCCCCCGCAGGTGGCCGAGCGCATCCACGCACAGGGCGTCGAGGTGCTGTTCGACCTCACCGGTTACGGCGCGCACACCAATGCGGACATCCTGGCCTTGCGCCCGGCGCCCGTACAGGTGAACTGGCTGGCGTACCCGGGCACCGCCGGTGCTCCATGGATCGACTACATCCTCGCCGACACCGCCGTGTTGCCGCCATCGCATCGCGAAGGCTACAGCGAGAAAGTGCTGTCGCTGCCCCGCTGCTTCCTGCCGCTCGAAGGCTGCGCGATGGCACCGCCGCCCACGCGCGGCGAATGCAGCCTGCCCGCCACGGGCACGGTGTTCGCCTGTTTCAACGCTACCGCCACGATCGGCCCGGAGGTGTTCGCGCGCTTCATGCAGATCCTGCGCGAGGTACCGGGCAGCATGTTGTGGCTGCGCACGGGACCTGACGGCGTCGAGCAGCGCCTGCGCGCCCAGGCCGCCGGGCTGGAGGTATCGCCGGATCGGTTGGTCTTCCTGCCCGAGCTGTCGCACGCGGACTACCTGGCGCGCTACGCGCTGGTCGACCTGTGCCTGGACACCCTCCCCTGCGGCGCCCGTAACACCGCCATCGACGCGTTGTCGGCCGGCTGTCTGCTGCTGACCTGTACCGGCGATACGTTCGCCGGTCGCATGGCCGCCAGCCTGCTGCACCACGCCCATCTGCCCGAACTGGTCGCCGACGATCCGGATGCCTTCGTGGCAACGGCCGTCCGGTTGGGTCGTGATCGACCCGCCCTCGCTACCATTCGCGCCGAACTGGCCGAGCTGCGCACACGCTCGCCGCTGTTCGACATCGCCGGGTTCGCCATGGATTTCCGCCGCGTGGTGCAGACGATCGGCACCCGCCATCGCATCGGCCGGCCGCCGATCGATCTGGCTTTCTGAACTGCCGTTCTCGCCACCACGCGCACGACGGGGCCTTGATCGCCGACGGAGCTGAATCCAATCCAGGCCTTTCGTTGTTCTGTAGGGAAAGCATTCCCATGGACGACGCGCATGAAATATCTGTTCGGGCTACTCGCAGGAGCCGCGCTGACCTGCGCCGCGACATCGGCGCCGTACCCGCATGCAAAGCGGATTCAGGCCGATGACGGCCACACCACCACGGTAGAAGCAGGCAAGCTGCTCGTACCGGAAAGCCGGGACCCTTCCTCCCGTCGCCAGCTCACGATCCCGTGGTACCGGCTGAAGTCGACCTCGCCCCATCCGGCCACGCCGATCTTCCTGCTGGCCGGCGGTCCGGGGGCATCCTGGCTCGATCTGATCGAACACGCGGAAAACTTCCGCGAAGTCATGTTCTATCGCTCCATCGCCGACGTCGTCTTGTTCGATCAGCGGGGTGGCGGCCACGCGTTGCCGGCCATGCATTGCCTGCAAAGCACGCCGCTGCGTGTCGATCGTCCGCTGGACATGGACCAGGTGCGTGACAATCTGCGGCGCATGGTCCGCGCCTGCCGCGACCACTGGCTCGCCGCAGGCGTGGACCTTGCCGCATACAACACCCAGGCGAACGCCGAGGATCTGGACGACCTGCGCAGAGCGCTTGGCTACCGGCGGATCACCCTGATAGGTGGCAGCTACGGTTCGCACCTGGCGTTGGCGTACCTGCGAAAGCACCCCCGGAGCGTCGACCGCATGGTGCTTTACGGGATGGAAGGCCCCAACCAGACCTGGGACGATCCGGCGGGCGTGCTCGCTTCGCTCGCTCGCATCGCGCAGGACGCACAGCAATCGCCGGCGCTCGTCCGCGACCTCCCCGAGGGAGGTCTGCTGGCCTCGCTGCAGCGCACGCTCGACCGGCTGCATGCGCATCCGGTGGCCGTTGCCCTGCCCGACCAAGGCAATCCCGCAACGGTGGTCGTCGACGACGACTGGGTGCGGCTGATGCTCCGCCGCGACGCCGGCCGACGAAGTCACCCCAATGCGTGGCCCGACTGGATCATGACGATGGCCCGGGGCAACTACCTGCAGGTTGCCCGCTTTGCCTTGGCCCATCGCACCCTGCGCCTGCAAGACCCGATGCACTACATGATGGATTGCTCGGCTGGCATCAGTCCGTCACGGCGTCAGCGCTACGAGGCCTCGCCGGCACGCCGCCTGCTGGGTGACGTCAACCAGGAGTACGCCGATCTGTGCGACCTCTGGCCGGTCGACCCGGACAAGCACGACCCCACGCCCGTCCATGCCAAGGTTCCTGCCCTCATTTTCCAGGGCACCTGGGACACCTCCACACCCCTGGAAAACGCCCGGGAGGTTGCCGCCACCTTGCCGAACGCACGGGTGGTCGAAGTCGTTGGCGGCACGCATGGCGCGCTGTACAACCTCTACGCGCACTGGCCGCCGATGTGGGCACGGATGCGCGCCTACCTCTCCGCGACCACGGACGATTTCCCGTCGAGGATCGAACTGCCCCCGCTCAGCTATCGCCGTTTCGGCACCAAGCCCTAGGAGATCCCATGCAACAGACCTTGCTCGCCATCGCCGGAATTCTTGGCCTTTCGCTGGTCCTGGCCAGTATCGTGCTCGCGTTCGCGCGCCTGAAGATCGAGCAGCAGCGCACGCTGCAACGGTTGATCGACCAAGGGGTGGGCAGCCAGCAATGGCCGACCCTGGCGGGCCTGCCGCACCCGGCAAGCAGGGATCTGCGCCGCGGCCTATTGCTTCTCGCGACGGGTGTGTCCTGGTCGGTTGTCACCTACTTCGTTGGCGGCAAGGGCTGGGTGTTGGGTTTCATCCCGGCAGCCCTCGGACTGGCTTGCCTGCTGCTATGGAAGCTCGATGAGCACGCGCGATGACGCGCAGGAAGCGGCGTGGATCCGGCAGGTGGTGCTGCACGATGACCATCATGCGTTCGCCCAGCTGGTACGTCTCCATCAATCGGCCGTGCGCGGCTTCCTGAGCCGGCTCACGCGCAACGATGTCGAACGCGTCGAGGACCTGGCGCAGGAAACCTTCCTGCGCGCCTATCGCCACCTGGCCGGATTCCAGGGACGCGGGCGCCTGCTGAGCTGGCTGTTCCGCATTGCCTGGCAGGCGTTCGTAGCCCAGCAACGCGAACTTGCCAGGCAGCCGATGCTGAACCAGGCGCTCGAACCGGTGGACCCGCGCCCGGACCTGATTGGCAAGCTCACCCTTGACCGACTGCTCGATACCCTTCGCGAGGACGAGCGCGCGGCCTTGCTGCTGCACTACCGTCATGATCTCAGCCACCCGGAAGTCGCCCAAGCCATGGGGCTTCCGCTCGGCACGATCAAATCGCTCATCCGCCGAGCGCGCGGCAAGCTGGAGCGCCTCGCCAGACTCGATAAGGTCACCCCATGATCGACCACGACGACTTCAAGACGCTGGTTTGCCTGTCCGGCGGAACCGTCCCGGACAATGGTTTTGCCGAGCGCGTGATGCGGCGCATCCGGCATCGCGCACGGCGGCGACGCACGATCCTCATCGTCACGACGCTGCTGGCCATCTGCGCCACGGCCGTCGCCGCGTGGATGTTCCCTGCGCGCGCGCTGGCGTGGGATGTGCGTAGCACGATTTCGCTGCTGCTGCTGGCGGTAGCAAGCGGCTTGATCACGATGGCGACTGAAACCTCGCGACCTGCGTGGCGTACGCCGATCAGCCGGTAGTGAAGTCTCTGGGAGCCGGACCGTCGAAGGCTTCGCGTTGCACGCCTTCGACCTTCGCCGCTGGCGGCCCCTGCCAAAGCCAGCGCTCCAGCGCATCGAGCGCCTCGGGCGGACCGTACGCTAGCACCTCGACGCATCCGTCCGGCAGGTTGCGGGCGTGGCCGGTCAGGTCCAGCCGCCGCGCCTGTTCGCGGGTGCTGGCGCGATAGAACACGCCCTGCACCCGACCGCTCAAGAGAAAACGGGCGGCCGCCATGTCACTGGCCGACCGCGGCGCCCAGCGACTGTTCGGTCACCGGGCCGACAAAGCGCTTGGCCACATGGCCGTCGGGCGCGATCAGGTAGGTGGTGGGCAGGCCGCGCGGCTCGTCGAAATCCTTCGGCGAATCGTCCAGCGAGACCTGGGCGATGGGGTAGCTCACCGGGTGTTTGGCGAGGAACGCCTGGATGTCCGTCTTGTCGCTGTCCTCGTAGGCCAGGCCGATGGCGCGCACGTTGGCGTGCGTCTTCACGAATCGCGAGATGTCGGGCATCTCCTTGATGCAGGGCACGCACCAGGTCGCCCAGAAGTTGACGATCACCCAGTGCCCGCGCTGCGCGGCCAGGTCGAACGGCTTGCCGTCCAGGGTGGTCACTTTGAGCGTCGGCTGCGCCGGCATGGCCGCATGCGCGGGCGCCGCGCCGGCGAGCAGGCAGGCGGCAAGGGCGAGCGGGGCGAGCTTCATGGGAGGGGGTTCTCCGGTTCGGGCGGGGGCGGCGGGAATGTGTGGTCCAGTCGCCGGCCCAGCGTGTCGTCCAGCATCCGCGCCACCTCCGCGAGCAGGGCGATCAGGGCGGCCGGCAGGTTGATGCCAAGGGCCTGCGCTTCCTCCATGGGGTGCAGCGGCAGGCGGTAACTGGTGTGACGATACACCCGCAACAGGTCCGTGCTGTCGAGGCTGCGGCTCAGAAGCCAGCCGCCCGCCTCACCGCGCTGGATCAGGTCGGCGCGCTGCAGGTCGTCGAAGTAGGTGGCGATGCTGGCGCTGCGCAGGTAGGGCTCCTGCAACCGCACGGTGGCGGGGTCGACGCTGCAGCCATCGCGTTGCGCATCGACGAAGTGGCGCAGCACCACCATCAGGCCGAGGAACTCCGCACCTTCGGGCAACGTCTCGGCCGGTGCGTGGTACTCGTAGGCCGACAGCGAGGCGGCGATCGACGCGCCGAGGATCGCGATCACCCACGAAAGGTAGATCCACAGCAGGAAGATCGGGATCGTCGCCAGCACGCCATAGATCTGCTGGTAGGTCTGCGCGTTGCTGACGAACAGCGTGAAGCCCCAGCGCGCGACCTCGAACAGCACCGCGCCCAGCAGCGCGCCGATCGCCGCGTCGCTGCGGCGCACCTTGCAGTTGGGAATCGCCGCATACATCAGCCACAGGGTGATGAAGGTCACCACGAACGGCAGCACGCCGAGCAGGCGCTGCCCCAGGCCCAGGTGCGCGTAGGCGCCGGCCAGCAACGGCATCGCCGTCACGTACGAGGTCACCGCGATGCCGCCGACCGCCAGGATCGGCCCGAGCGTCAGCGCGGCCCAGTACAGCAGCAGGCGCGAGCTCCAGCTGCGCGGCTGGTGCACGCGGAAGATGCGGTTGAGGCGGTCCTCGATGCTGATCATCATCGAGAGCGCGCTGAACAGCATGACCAGGATGCTGATGCCGGTGAGCTGGCTGGCGTTGGCGGCGAAGGTCTGCAGCGTGGCCTGCACCTTGGCCACGGTCGTCGGCAGGAAGTTCTGGAACACGAAGTTCAGCAGCACGTCGCGCGCGCTCTGGAACACCGGGAACACCGACAGCATCGCCAGCACCGCCACCATCAGCGGCACCAGCGAGACCAGCGTGGTGTAGGACAGCGCGCCGGCGGTCTCGAAGCATTTGTCGTCGATGAACCGCTGCCAGATGAAGCGGCTGAAGCTGAGCGCGCGGTCGCGGTCGAAACGCCAGGCCATGGACGGCACCATCAAGCGGAAGGCGGCCGCTACACTACCCGATCGCCCGCGAACGCCCAACCGAGCCTGCATGAGCCTGACGATCCTGGTCCTCTACTACAGCCGAAGCGGCCACACCGCCCAACTTGCGCGCCTGATCGCGCGCGGCGTGGAGGAGGCCGGCCTGGAAGCACGCCTGCGCCAGGTACCCCCGGTCGCACCAGTCACCGAGACCGCGCAGCCGCCGGTGCCTGATGAGGGCGCGCCGTACGTCAGTCGCGCGGATCTGTCCGAGTGCGCAGGCCTTGCGTTGGGCAGTCCCACGCGCTTCGGCAACATGGCCGCGCCGCTGAAGCATTTCCTGGACACCACCGGCGCCGAATGGGCGAGCGGCACGCTGGCTGGCAAGCCGGCGGCGGTGTTCACCTCCACCAGCACGATGCACGGCGGGCAGGAGGCGACGCTGCTGACCATGGCGCTGCCGCTGCTGCACCACGGCATGGTGCTGCTCGGCATCCCGTTCACCGAGCCGGCGCTGACCGCTACCGGCAGCGGCGGCACGCCCTACGGCGCCAGTCATGTGGCCGGCGCCAAGGGCGACAATGCGATCAGCGAGCATGAGCGGGATTTGGCCAGAGCGCTTGGACGACGGCTGGCAGAAACCGCACGCAAGCTGGCGACCCCGGCATGAGCACGCCGATCGCACTGCCCTACCGCATCGGCCGGGTCGCGTGGGTCGCGCTGATTGCCCTGCAACTGGCATGGCACGGGTGGCTCGCCCGTCCGGAGCATCTGCCCACCTGGCTGGCATTGGCGATCACCGTGGTGCCGCTGCTGCTGCCGTTCGCCGCCCTGCCGGACCTGCGCCGCGCGCTGCTGTGGGTGGGCATCCTCAGCCTGTTCTACTTTTGCCATGGCGTGGCCGAGGCCTGGAGTGCGCCGACCGAGAAGTGGCTGGCGCTGGCGGAGATCGGCTTGACGCTGCTGCTTATCGTGGCCCTTGGAGCGGGGGTCAAGCGCAGCAAGCCGCAAGGCTGAGGCGGCTTGCCCGAAGAAGGTTTTGCGGCGAGGTCCGCCACGTCGCTCCCTCGGGACCCTCACCGGCCTGGCGGCATAGTTTCCCCCGAAGGGAGAGGGGCATGGGGTTTGTGGCTGGGCTTCGACTTCGGATGCGCGCCGTGTCCAGCGCGAGTGGCATCCGGGGCCATGGAAGCCCTGGTTCAGGCACACACCCCGACGCCGAAGGATCTCGCACGGCGCCCACGAAGCCGCTCCTATACTCGCGCGTATCGAGCAACGGGATCGCACCATGGATTTCCTGCAGGCCGCGCCTCAACTGGTCCACCCCTACCGCAACGACCGCACGCTGCTGGCCTTGCTGGACCGAGTGATCCTGTCGGTTCGCCGGCCGGCGCTCGATACCGACCTCGACGCGCTCGGCGACTACGCGCAGTTTGCCTGGGAGCGCGCCCGCCGCAGCACGCCACGGACACCGGTGCTCACGCGCTGGGATGCCTGGGGCCGGCGCGTGGATCGCATCGAACTGACCGACGCCTGGCAGGAAGGCCCCGGCCTGACCACCCGCCACGCCATCCTGGCGGCCGGTCACGAGCCGCACGAACACGCGCGACTGGAACAGTTCGCACGCGTCTACCTCTACCACCTGGCCAGCGAGTTCTACACCTGCCCGCTGGCGATGACCGACGGAGCCATCGCGGCGCTGAAGGCTTCCGGCAACCAGGCGCTGATCGACCGCGCGTTGCCGCATTTCCTGAGCCGCGACCCGGCCACGTTCTGGCTGAGCGGCCAATGGATGACCGAGACCGCGGGCGGCTCCGACGTAGCACGCACCGGGACCATCGCGCGCCAGGATGAAGCCGGCCACTGGCGCCTGCACGGGCGCAAGTGGTTCAGCTCGGCGGTGGTCGGCGAGGCCGCGCTGGCGCTCGCACGCCCGGAAGGCGCAGGCGACGGGACTGCCGCGCTGGCGCTGTTCTACGTGGAGACGATGGACGGCGCCGCGCGCAAGCCGGAGCTCGTCGTCGATCGCCTGAAAGACAAGCTCGGCACCCGCGAGCTGCCGACCGCCGAGATCCACCTCGAGGGCCTTCCGGCCTGGCCGCTGGGCGAGCTGGCCCAGGGCGTGCGCCAGGTCGCGCCGATGCTCAACGTCACGCGCACCTGGAACGCCGTCTGCGCGGTGGCCAGCATGGCCCGCGCCCTGGCGCTCGCCTGCGACTACGCGGCGCGGCGCGAAGCGTTTGGCCGTCCGTTGATCGAGCAACCACTGCATGCACGCACCCTGGCCGACATGCGCGCCGAGTTCGAGGGCGCGTTCGCGCTGGCGTTCGAGGTCGTGCAATTGCTCGGCCGCGTGGAACAGGGCCAGGCGGCCCCGCACGAAAGTGCACTGCTGCGCCTGCTCACGCCACTGGCCAAGCTGTGGACCGGGAAGGTCGCGGTGGCGTTGTGCTCCGAAGCGCTCGAATGCTTCGGCGGCGCCGGCTACATCGAGGACACCGGCCTGCCGCAACTGCTGCGCGACGCGCAGGTCTACGCGATCTGGGAAGGCACCACCAACGTGCTTGCGCTGGACAGCCTGCGCGCGCTCGGCGAAGGCCTGGATGCGCTGCGCACCGCGATCGCCGGCTGGGTCGACGGCTGCCACGAACCCGAAGCGGTGGCGCCGATCCACGCCGCGCTCGATGCGGCCTCACGGCAATGGCAGGCGTCCGGGAACAACCGTGCGGACCTGGAAGCCGCGGCTCGCTGCCTGTCGCTCACGCTGGCCCGCTGCGCCGCGGCCGCGCTGCTCGCGCGCCAGTCCACCTTTGCCCGCGGCCGCAGCGACATGCGTCCGGGCGCGGCGCTGCGGCGCTTCGTGGCACGCGGACTGGACCGGTCGACCGCGGCGGACGTGGCCGATACACGTCTATTGCTCTGATCGACACCGTGAGCTCTCGCGCGGGCACGGCCTGACGGCCGCGCACAAGGCGTGCCCCTACCCATTAAACTTGCGCTTTCCCCATCCGGCGTCGAAGCCATGCAGCATCTGACCATCGTCACCACCGGCGGCACCATCGACAAGATCTATTTCGACGACAAGTCGGACTACAAGATCGGCGCGCCGCAGATCGGCGAGATCCTTGGCCAGCTGGGCGTCGCGTTCGCGTTCGATGTGATTCCGATCCTGCGCAAGGACAGCCTGCACATGGGCGCCGAGGATCGTGCGCTGGTGCGCTCGACCATCGAGGCGCAGCCGCATCGGCACGTGCTGGTTACCCACGGCACCGACACGATGGTCGAAACCGCGCGCGAGCTCGCTTCCATTCCCGGCAAGGTCATCGTGTTGACCGGCGCACTGAACCCGGCGCGCTTCCAGGGCTCCGATGCGGTGTTCAACATCGGTTGCGCGGTCGCCGCCGTGCAGACCCTGCCCGACGGCGTCTACATCACCATGAACGGCCGCGTGTGGGATCCGGCCAAGGTGCGCAAGAACCGCGCCGAGAACCGTTTCGAGGAACACGGCTAACCCGCGCGTCGTCAAGCCGAAACGCGGATTGCCCAAAAAAAAAGAACCCCGGCCGAAGCCGGGGTTCCTTTTTACTTCAGGGAACCGCGCCGGTTTACCAGGCGCGGTCCCGAAGCTGACCTCAGTTCAACGTTTCGGTCAGCGTCACGCCAGAGAACGTCTGGTACGCACGCACCTTGATGTAATAGGTGGTGGTCGTCGACGGGGTGAAGGTGCAGCTCTCGTTGTTGCCGGTGAGGTACGGACGGCAGTTGTAGCTGCTGGTGGTCGGCGCGGAGCCGGCCCGCACGTAAAGATCCGCGTCACCCGTGCCGCCGGAGATCGCGAACTTGGCCGTATGGCCGGCCTGCACCGTTTCGGTGTAGGTGGCCGACCAGTTGCCGGTGGACACGGTCGGGAGGTTCACCGAATCGGTGCTGCCACCGCCGCCACCGCCGCCGGTGGTGTAGGAAGCCTTCACGGTCACGCCGGAGTACGAGGAATAGCCGTGCACCTTGATGTAGTAGGTGCCCGCCTGCGGCGAGGCGACCGAGCAGCTCTCGCTGTTGCCGGTCTTGTACGGACGGCAGTCGTAGCTGCTGGTGGTCGGCATCGAGCCGAACTTGGTGTACAGGTCGGCATCGCCGCTGCCACCGGAGATCGACATCACCAGGTTGCTGGCACCGGCCGGCACCGCGATGCTGAAGTCGTTGTCAGCGCCCGACGCACCGGAGACGCCGGAGACCGGCACGCCGTTCTGCAGCGCCGTCGTGCCGCCGCCACCGCCGCCACCACCGGTACCCGGGCAGGTGACGCCCACGCCGTTGAAGGCCGCGATCACGTCATTCTTGTTGTAACCCAGGGCCTCGGCCGCCGACTCCACGCCACAGGCGCCGTCGTTGTAGTCCGACGTGGCGTTCCAGTACGACTTGTTGGCCACCTGGAAGGCCTGGAAGGCCTTCTTGACATCCCAGCCGCTGGTCTTGGCCAGCAGGCAGAACGCCTTGTTGTAGACGCCCGAGGAGTAGTGGACGTCCAGACCGTTGTAGTAGTCGGCCGCATTGTCGATCGAACCGCCATCCTGCGGCGGGTTGCACATGTAGCGCAGGGCGTCGCCGATGCCGGCGCTGGCCTTGACGATGTCCGCGCCGACCAGGAAGTCGGCCGCACCGCGGTCATAGAACTCGGCCGCTTCGCCGGCGATGTCGGAGTAGGCCTCGTTCATGCCGCCGGACTGGCCGCTGTATTCCAGGCCCGAGTTCTGCTCGGTGTAGCCATGGCTGATTTCATGGCTGGTCACGTCCAGCGACACCAGCGGGTAGAACGTGCTGGCGCCGTCGCCGAAGTACATCGCGGTGCCGTCCCAGAACGCGTTCTCGTAGTTGCTCTTGTAGTGCACGTTCATGCGCAGCTGCATGCTCAGCGGCGGGGCGCCGGTGTAGGCGACGTACATGTCATGCACGACACCGCCGAAGTGGTGCGCGTCGTTGACCGGCGAGTAGGCGCCGTTGATGGCGTCGGTGTCACTGGTCGGGCAGGTGAAGCTGACGATCGAGCCGCCGCTGGTACCGTGGTTGAGGTTGTAGGTCACCACGTTGGTGTTCTTCAGCGTGCAGGTGCTGCCCGACTGGGTGACGTCCAGCGCGGCATAGTCGGTGCCGTAGTAGTACTTGCCGGTCTTCTGGTTGCCGCCGGGACCGTTGGCGGTCGCGTCGGTCAGGCCCTCCCAGCTCTTGATCACTTCGCCGGTGTGGGCGTCGACGATCGCCGTCGGGCGGCTCGGATGCTGGCCACCGACGAAATAGGAAGTGCGGTAGACCAGGCGCGGCGAGCCATTTTCCTGCGGATAGACGAACAGGTCGGCCTTCTTGTTGCTGATAGAGGCACCGGCCTGCAGCAGGGTGTGCGCATGGGACCGCAGCTTGGCGATCGCCTGCGCGGCGCTCAGCTTCGGGGTCACCGACAGCGCTGCGGCAAGGTTGGCCGGCAGCTTCATCACTTCGCCGGAGGCGCGCAGCATATTGCCGTGCGCGTCCTGCACCACTGCGACGCTGCGGCCGTACACCGGCACGCCGCGGTACATCTGCTGCTGGCGCACGACCTGCTTGCCGTTGGGCAGGTGCGCCGTGCCGCGTGCGGCCAGCGACATGTTGGCACCCAGGTTCAGGTGCGTCGCGAGGCTGCCGGCCGGCACCGCACCGAGATTCTGCACGTTCACGTGCTCGTTGTTCGCTGCCATGGCGGTCGAGGCGCAAGCCATGCCGATGGCGGCAACCAGGAGCTTCAGACGGATATTGCTTGGCATTTCAGGTACTCCGTAAAAGAGAAATTCGGGGCGAGCGGACCTGATGCGGTCACTTCGGACCCCATGAGTGAATTAGCCGTGCCGGGCACGGCGCCACTGTTTGCCAACGGTCCTGGCTGCATCCCGATGCGCGCTGCTTCTCCCCCTTTCTTCCCTGAGAGGGCAGTACGCGGGCTCATCATGCGAGGGCGACGCAGGAACCCCCTGTCGTCGCTGCAGGACCATCCGTCAACCTCCCCGCCAACGGATTCGTCGACATTAAGAGCCCGCTTGCGGAGGGGTCAAGGGTGAATTTTTCCTAGGTATCCGAATTGTGATCGTCGCTGTTAGGCCCGCGCGAAAACCGCGTAGCGAAGCCACTTACAGGCGCGCAAACAGAGCTGCGCGCGCATAAAAAAAGCCCGGACATGCCGGGCTTGGAACTCGCTCGGTTAACAGGCGTTCAACTCAGAGCATGCCGGTCTCGAGCTTGGCCGCATCCGACATCATCGAATGATTCCACGGCGGATCGAACACCAGGTCGACATCCGCCTCGCCGACGGTCGGGATCAATTCGAGTTTGGTACGCACGTCGTCGACCAGGATGTCGCCCATGCCGCAGCCGGGTGCGGTCAGCGTGAGTTTGACGTAGACCTTGCGCGAGTCGTTGTCGCCCGCCTCGATGGAGACGTCGTAGACCAGCCCGAGCTCCACCACGTTGATCGGAATTTCCGGATCGAACACGGTGCGCAGTTGCTGCCAGACGAGCTTTTCCACGTCTTCGTCGCTGGCATCGGCGGCCAGTTCGATCGGCGGCGGCGGTTCCTTGCCCAGCGCATCGGCATCGTAGCCGGCGATGCGGAACAGGTTGCCCTCCACGTACACGGTGAAGCTGCCGCCCAGCGCCTGGGTGATGTAGCCGATCTGTCCGGCCGGAAGCGTCACGCTCTCGCCCTGCGGCACCATCACCGCCACGCAATCGCGTTCCAGGGTGAAGGGTTCGCTGCTAAGACTGAAGCCACTCATGCCGATCCTGCCGATCACTCGTCGAAGCCGCGCAAACGCGGCGGGGAAGCGCTCTATTATGCCCCGCCGCGGACGTGGGCCGCTGACCAAGATCAGGCCCGCCCCCGGTTTCTCAAGGGAGCGAGCACGCACTGAGGGGGCTGGATGCAGGGGCGGGTTATCATGTGCGTTTGCTCCACGATCCGCAGGAACCGCATGGCTTTTCACTTTCCGCCGCATGGGCCGTGCCCGTGCGCCTGATCCCGCTGTTGTTCGCCGCCTTCAGCGCGGCCATGCTGGGGCTCGCCGCCGGTGCGGTGTGGATGCTTCCGACGATGGCGCTGCAACGCCCGCTGCCCGCGCTGGCGCTGGTGGTCGGCGTGCTGCTGGCGCTGGCTATCCGTGGCTGGGTGCGTCCGGCCGGGCGCGTGGCTGCCACGCTGGCTGCGGGCGCGACCGTGCTGGCCGCCGTGTATGTCGACGTGCTGACCGCCGCGGCGAGGATCGCCGGCTCCATGGGGATGGGTTTGCTGGACGCGCTGCGGGGCGCCGGGCTGGCCATGCTGCTCTCGCTCGCGCAGCTCGCGGTGCGCCCGACCGATATCGTATTCACCCTCGCCGGCGCGCTGCTCGCCGTCTGGATCGCCAGCCGCCGGCCGCGCAAGACTTCGTAGGGTCGGCTTCAGCCCGCGCCCTTCGGGAAGAGCCGCGGTTGGACCGAAGCCTACCGGTCATTACGCGTCGAGCCCCTTGAGCGCCGCCACCAGCTCCGCGGCCACCGCCTGCCCGTCGCCATACAGCATGCGCGCGTTATCCGCGTAAAACAGCGCGTTCTCGATACCGGCAAAGCCGGTGCCCTTGCCGCGCTTGACCACGATGACGTTCTTCGCCACAGCCACGTCGAGGATCGGCATGCCATAGATCGGCGAGGCCGGGTCGGTCTTGGCCAACGGGTTCACCACGTCGTTGGCGCCGATCACCAGCGCCACGTCGGTGCTGGGGAATTCCGCGTTGATCTCGTCCATGTCCGCGATCAGGTCATACGGCACGCCCGCCTCGGCCAGCAGTACGTTCATGTGCCCCGGCATGCGCCCGGCGACCGGATGGATGGCGAACTTCACTTTGACTCCGCGCTCGATCAACAACCGCGCGAACTCCCACACCTTGTGCTGCGCCTGCGCCACGGCCATGCCATAACCCGGCACGATCACCACGCGCTCGGCATAGGCCATCATCACGGCCGCGTCGGTCGCCTCGACGGGCTTCTGCGCGCCGCCGATCGCCTGGGCAGCGCCCGAGGCCGCGCCGAAGCTGCCGAACAGCACGTTGCCGAGCGAGCGGTTCATCGCCCGGGCCATCAACTGAGTCAGCAGGGTGCCGGCCGCACCGACCACGGTGCCGGCAATGATCATCGCCTCGTTGCCCAGCACGAAGCCCTCGAACGCCACCGCCAGCCCGGTGAAGGCGTTGTACAGCGAGATCACCACCGGCATGTCGGCGCCGCCGATCGGCAGCGTCATCATCAGGCCGAACAGCAGCGCCAGCGCGAAGAAGCCGGCGATCACGCCTGGCGCAAGCGTGCCGGCGGCCAGCAACACGCCCAACACGACCGCCAGCGCCAGCACCATCAAATTGACCGCGCGCTGGCCGGGAAACACGAAGCGCCGGTCCAGCCAGCCCTGCAGCTTGGCGAAGGCGACCAGCGAGCCGGAAAAGCTCACCGCCCCGATCAACGCGCCCAGCACCGCCAGCGCCAGTTGCACGGTGCCCGGTGCCTCTCCGTCGGCGGTAAAGCGGCCGCCATCGAGCAACGTCACCGCGGCGCCCGAAAACGCCACCAGCTCGGCCGCGCCGATCGCCGCCGCGGCGCCGCCGCCCATGCCGTTGTACAGCGCGACCATCTGCGGCATGGCCGTCATCGCCACACGCCGGCCCGACCACCACGCGGCCCCGGTGCCCAGCAACAGCGCTGCCAGGATCAGCCCGCGATGGGCCAGCCCCGGCAGCGCGAAGGTCGCCACCACCGCCAGCGCCATCCCCAAGCCCGCCCACACGATGCCGCCGCGCGCACTGCGCGGGGAGCTCATGCGCTTGAGGCCAAGGATGAAAAGCAGTGCAGCAAGGAAATAGCAGGCCTTGATCGCCCCCGGCAGCCAGCTCATCGGCGCGACTCCGGCCCACCGGGGCGGCTGGATTTGAACATCTCCAGCATCCGCTCGGTCACCACATAGCCGCCTGCGGCGTTGCCGGCACCCAGCAGCACGCCGACGAAGCCGATGCCGATTTCCAGTGGCGTCTGCGCGTGGCCCAGCGCGATCATGGCACCGACCAGCACGATCCCGTGAATGAAGTTCGAACCGGACATCAGCGGCGTGTGCAGGATCACCGGCACCCGCGCGATGATCTCGTAGCCCGTGAACGCCGCGAGCATGAAGACATACAGCGCCAGGAAACCGTCGAGCATGACCCCTTCCCCTGTCCGCCCGCCCCTTCGAGCGGTTGCGACCGCATCATACGGTCGCGCGTCAACCCGTGCGAGTCTGCCGCGTTGAAGCATCCGACCGAACCGGAACAGGGCCGCAGCGCCGATGACGCGGATCTCGATGCCATGAGCAGCCTCGCAGGCACCCTCGACAGCGACCTGCTGGCGACGCCCGAGCGCGCCGTGCCGGCGACGCTGGATGCCTTCCTGGCCGACGTCGAGCGGCGCGCCTTCCGCCTGGCCGAGCTGCAACTGGGCCATCGCGAAGACGCGCTCGACGCGGTGCAGGACGCCATGCTGCGGCTGGTCAAGCACTACCGCGACAAGCCCGCGCAGGAATGGACGCCGTTGTTCTGGGGCATCCTGCGCCGCCGCATCGTCGATTTGCAGCGCCGCCGCAAGGTGCGCTCGATCGTGGTCGGCTGGCTGGGCGGGCGCGACGAGGACGGCGAGGACCTGCCCGCCTGGGAACCGCCCGACCACGGCCCCGGCCCGCTGCAGCGGCTGCACGACAGCCAGTCCTGGGCCGATCTTTCCGCCGCGGTGCAGCGCCTGCCGCAACGCCAGCGCGAAGCGTTTCTGCTGCGCATGCTGGAGGGTCTGGACGTGGCGCAGACCGCACAGGCCATGGGCTGCTCCGAAGGCAGCGTGAAAACTCATCTGTCCCGCGCAATGCACCATCTGCGCGATCAACTGGAGGACTGGCAATGACCGATCCGGACAAGCTGGCCCAGCGCGCCCGCGCGCTGTACCAGGAAGCCAGCCGGCAGCTCGACCCGGCCACCAGCGGCCGCCTGCGCGCCGCCCGCCGACAGGCGCTGGAAGCCGCGCAGCCACCCGCACGCGTCGCTTCGCGCCTGCTGCTGCCGGCCGGCGCCTTCGCCGTGCTCGCGCTGGCCACGCTGATGATCTGGCAACCGTCGCACCACGCCGACCATGCGCCTGCGCACGCGGTGCCGGCGGCGTCCACCGCCGATACGGATACCGACCTGCCGCCGGACGCCGACAGCGCCGACCCGCAGCTCTACCAGAACCTCGATTTCTACGGTTGGCTGGCCGCCAACGACCGCGTGAAGGTACGCCGCTGACTCATGACCCGCTTCGCACTGCTCCCGCTGCTGTTCGCCCTGGCCGTCCTGGCGCCGCTGCATGCGCAGGACGCGCCGCCACCCGGCGCTTCGTCCGCGCCTGCGACCCCGCGTCCCTGGCAAAGCCTGGACCCGGCCCAGCAGGAGGTGCTCGCCCCGCTGCGCGGGCACTGGAACGGCATGTCGCCGCGCAAGCAGCAGCACATGCTCAAGCGCGCCGAACACTGGGTCACCCTGCCGCCGGACCGGCGCGAGGAGATCCGCCAGCGCATCGCCCGCTGGCAGACCATGACACCCGATGAGCGCGAACGCGCCCGCGAGAACATGCACAAGTTCCACCGGCTGCCGCCGGAGCAGCGTGCACGCCTGCACGAGGCCTACGAGCAGTTCCAGCACATGCCGCCGGACCAGCGCGAGCGGCTGCTGCGCCAGTGGCGTTCGCAGACGATCGAGCAGCGGCTGCAGGGGCTGCGGCATCCGCCAGGCCCGCCCCCGCCGGGCCATTGAGGAAAGCCACCGCGGACTGCCTGCACCGGCGAGGTGCATAGACTCAGGCGCGCCCGGACCGCTGTAGGAGCGCACCCTGTGCGCGACCGGCAGCCGCGCCATCCCGGACAACCCGGTCATGGCGTTCGCGCACAGGGTGCGCTCCTGCCAGGACTCAGCCGGAAAAGTGCGGCTCGCCACCGCGCGTCAGGCACGTCCTGGCAACCAGCTCGTCCTCGAAGTCTGGCGCCAGCGCACCGTCGTGCAATAGCAACTCGACGAAGTTGTACACATTGCGCGCATACATCTCCGACGCATGCAGCGGCGCGCCCGCGGGCAGGTTCAGCGGCCCCAGGATGGTGACGCCCGCGTGCTCCACGCGCTCGCCTGGCCGGGTCAGCTCGCAGTTGCCGCCACCTTCGGCCGCCAGGTCCACGATCAGCGCGCCGGGCTTCATGCCCTCGACCATCGCCGCGCTGAGGATCTTCGGTGCCGGGCGACCGGGCACCGCCGCGGTGGTCACGATCACGTCCACCAGCTTCAGATGCTCAGCCAACGCCTGCTGCTGCGCCCGCCGCTCGTCCTCCGACAGCTCGCGCGCGTAGCCGCCGCTGCCGGCCGCGCTGACGCCCAGGTCGAGGAACTTGGCGCCGAGCGACTCGACCTGCTCGCGCGTTTCCGGCCGCACGTCGTAACCCTCGATCTGCGCGCCGAGCCGCCGCGCCGTGGCGATCGCCTGCAGCCCGGCGACGCCCGCGCCGATCACCAGCACGCGCGAGGGGCGGATGGTACCGGCGGCGGTAGTCAGCATCGGGAAGAACTTCGGACAGGCTTCGGCCGCGATCAGCATGGCGCGGTAGCCGGCCACCGCCGCCTGCGAGCTCAGCACGTCCATCGCCTGCGCGCGGGTGGTGCGCGGCAGCAGTTCCAGCGCGAAGGCCGTGAGCCTGCGCTTGCCCAGCGCAACGATGCGCGCCGCCGCGCCGTGCGGGCGCAACTGGCCGACGACAAGCGCGCCCTCGCGCAGCTGGCGCAGGGCCTCATCCGATGGCGGCAGCACGCACGTGAGCAGGTCCGATTGCGCCAGCACCTGCGACGCGTCGCCAAACTCGATCTCGCCGTAGGTCGCATCCGGAAAACCCGCGGCCACACCCGCGCCGCGCTCCAGCAACACCCGCACGCCCTTGCCTTGCAGCTTGCGCGCGATCTCCGGCGTGACCGCCACCCGCCGCTCGCCGTCCGCCACCTCGCGCAACGCGCCCACCGTGATCGCCATACGGTTCCCCTGGGACCTGACGCCTCATCCTAGCCCAACGGCCCAGCCCGCAAGCACCGGCCCGCTTGACCGGCGCCGCGCCGGGCGCAGTAGACTGGCCCACCGGCAGCGCCACGACCGGCGCACGCGGGGTCTTTGCAAGGGAGATCCCACTTGTCCACTCCGATGCCCCTTCCCGTCGTCGATCCGCTGATGCTCGCAGCCCGCGAAGCCCGCGAGCTGGCCTATGCGCCGTATTCGAATTTCCACGTCGGCGCCGCCGTGCTCACCCGCGACGGACGCACCTTCACCGGCTGCAACGTCGAGAACGCCTCCTACGGCCTGTGCAACTGCGCCGAACGCACCGCGCTTTTCGGCGCCATCGCGGCCGGCTGCCGGCCAGGCGACTTCGTGCAGCTGGCGGTGGTCGCCGACACGCCCGGGCCCGTCAGCCCGTGCGGTGCCTGCCGGCAGGTGATGGCCGAACTCTGCGACGAAACCATGCCGGTGCTGATGGGCAACCTGGCCGATGCACTGCAGGAGACCACCGTCGGCCAGTTGCTGCCCGGTTCGTTCCGCCTGCCTTGATTCCGGATCGCGGGATCGGCCTCGTTCCCGTTATCACGTCAGGACGGTGGGCCAGAGTCCACCTTACGCTTACCGACCTCACCCGGCCGTGGCGGCTATCATGGGCGACCCGCCCATATCCGAGCCCGCCATGCCCCCTGCGCTCGAGCTGCTGATGCAGCGCCACTCCATCCCTTCGCGCCAGCTCGGCGAGCCGGCGCCCCAGGGCGCCGAACTGCACGCGCTGCTCGCGGCCGCCGTGCGCGTGCCCGACCACGGCAAACTGGTGCCGTTCCGGCTGATCGAGCTGCGCGGCGACGCCAAACTGGCCTTCGGCGAGCAGTTGGCCGCGATCGCCGCGCGCAACCCCGCGCTGTCCGAATCCAAGCGCGAGAAGGAACGCACCCGCTACGCGTTCGCCCCGCTGGTGCTGGTGGTCGTCGCGCGGCTCACCGCCGGCAGCAAGGTGCCGCCGATCGAACAGGAGATCGCCGCCGGCTGCGTCGCCTACAACCTGCTGCTGGGAGCGCACGCGCTCGGCTACGGCGCGCAATGGCTGACCGGGTGGGCGGCGTACGACGAAGAGGTCGCCGCGATCCTGCGGCTGGCCGGCAACGAGCGGGTGATCGGCTTCGTCCACATCGGCACGCCGCAGATCGACGTGCCCGACCGCGAGCGGCCAACGGTGGAAGAGGTGTTTTCCACATGGACGCCGTGAGCACCGCAACCAGCGCCGTCCATCTGGTCGACGGCAGCCTGTACGTCTTCCGTGCCTGGCACTCGATGCCGGACCAGTTCCACGATGCCGATGGCCACCCGGTCAACGCCGTCCACGGTTTCACCCGCTTCCTCTGCGAGTTGCTGGAAAAGAGCCGCGCCGAGCACGTCGCGGTGGCCTTCGATGCGTCGCTGACCAGCTCTTTCCGCAACGCGATCTACCCGGCCTACAAGGCCAACCGCGAATTGCCTCCGCCCGACCTGGAACGCCAGTTCGTGCTCTGCCGCGCCATCACCGAGGCACTGGGCATCACCGTGCTGATCGACCACAGCTACGAGGCCGACGACCTGATCGGCAGCGCGCTGTGGAGCCTGCGCGGACACGGCCTGGACAGCGTGATCGTCTCGGCCGACAAGGACTTCGGCCAACTGTTGGGCGAACGCGACGAACAGTGGGACTTCGCCCGCAACCTGCGCTGGGGCCCGGCCGGCGTGCACGAGAAGCTCGGCGTGCACCCGCACCAGGTCGCCGACTACCTCGCGCTGTGCGGCGACGCGGTCGACAACATCCCCGGCGTCCCCGGCATCGGCGCCAAGACCGCCGCCGCCCTGCTCGCCCACTTCGGCAGCCTGGACGTGTTGCTGGAACGCGTCGACGAAGTCGCCTTCCTGCGCATCCGCGGCGCCGCCGCGTGCGCGGCGCGTTTGCGCGAGCACGCCGAACTGGCCCTCATGTACCGACGCCTCACCCGCATCGCACTGGACGCGCCAGTCGCCCCGACCGCCGACGCGCTGCGCCGGCAGGCGGGCAACGGGCAACTGGATGCCGTGTGCGAGCAGCTGCGCTTCGGTCCGCTGACGCGCTCGCGGTTGCGGACATTGGCTGGCGTCTGACCAGAACCCGAAACGATGGGCCCGCTTCTATCGAAGCGGACAATGTTCCGAACATGGCAATGCCCTCGCCCATGATGTCCGAACCTACAGCTGAAGGCCTGAAGCGTTACGCCACGACGGCTGGATACAACATGGACACGCCAGCGCGATTCGCTGCATTTGCAGCGGCGCCTGCGAGGTTCGCTGCGCCGGCGAATGCGGCTGCGAAGCTTGCTCCGTCCGGTTCACGACGTTCCTTGAGGTGACGGGTCGTTCGAGCGCCTTAGTGCCAACCTCGAAGGCGTCAGAAGAAGCACTGGATGCACACAGGTGTGTAGAAGGCACCGAACCTCAAGCCATCATTCGGCGCAGCAGATTCGACGGCCGATAAAAGTGGGGCGCAATAGCGCCTAGGCGGAGATGCTGGATGTGCACTCTGTTCCCGATGAAATGCAGTCCGCTCCCGACCCAAAGCGGACACCTACGGAGCTCGCGCGCATTTACTGCATGTCACTCGCGCGAGACGTGTAATTCATCGCCGACCGTGATTTGGACGGAACCGCCTGGTTCTAGGCATGCTAAAAAGGCCGCACGAGCGCAGCAGGTTATAGCGGCGAACCAAGGCAGTGCCGGGGCGACTAGGAGCGAGACAGTGAGAACAGTTGACCAGCCCTTCCACGGAGACCGCCCCATTGAAGCACCGGGCGAAGATCGCCTTGGCTTTAGTTTGCCCGCCAAACACGTAGCCCGAGCGATCCACCGGATGGCTTCCCCCGATGGGTTCGTGATCGGCATCGAAGGGGAATGGGGCTCGGGCAAGTCAAGCTTTACTAACCTTGTGTCTGATGCCCTGAGCCAGCTGGAATACGCGCCAGAGGTAATCCGCTTCCTCCCTTGGTTGATCAGGTCACGAGAGGGCTTACTCAAAGAGCTATTCTCAGAAATCAACAAGGCGGCGGTTCACATCGAAACGGATGAGCTGCCGCTTGGTTGGTGGGCCGGAGCTCTAGCCAAAGTCTGGCCAAGACGATACTCAGCACGTGCCATCCGAAGAGCGCGACTCAGGGCTCTATTTTCCAGGTTTTCTTCGCGCTTGATCCAAGCGGGAAAACTCGTCGACCTGTTCGCTCTGCCGGGCGCTGGGGTTGCGGCGGAGGCCGGAAAGCGTTCGATCGACGAATGGTTGGCGAACGCTTCTCTTGATAAAGAAAAGTCCGACATTCAAAAGGAGCTACGAAAGCTCAAGCGCAAGATCGTCGTTTTCATTGACGACCTTGATCGCCTAGACCCACATGAAGTAGCGGAGGTTCTTCGCCTCGTCCGGGCGGTAGTCGACTTTCCAGGCGTTGTTTTCGTGTTGTGCTATTCCCAAGAAATCGTTGCGAAAAACCTGTCTTCCGCATTTCACCTCCAACGTGGCGATGATTATCTGGACAAGATCATCCAGGTCAGTTTTCCCGTCCCCCAGCCTGAAGCCTTCGACCTACGGCGGATGTTTCGTCACGAGATCCAACTTCTGTATCCGGACCTGTTAGAGGGCGAATCAGACCGGGCACGCTCATCCCGGGATCGCCTCGCAGAAGTAATTGACGGCGAAGGCGGGCGGGCGCTGCTTACGCCCCGGCATGTCGTTCGCGCAGTAAACGCGTTGCGCTTCCACGCTACCTCTGTGCTGAGCAATATCGACATCCCCGACATGGTGTGGCTGCAGCTCATCCGAATGCAGTCACCAAAACTGCACAAATGGATCGAAGAATACTTGATCGGCTTTGATGCCAGACACAACGGTGCGATGATCACCGAGGAAAGCAAGAATGCCGAGCTTCTTGAGCTAAACGCGATTCTCGAGGAAATGGGCAGCGCCAGTTCCTCACGTGACGCGCGGAGGATGGCGCTAACCTCTGCTCTCCCCGGTGTTGATTTTGACTTCGAAAGAGTTGATGGCAAATCGACGATGGTGCTGACCCTTTATGGGGCTGAAGATATCTCAGAGCTAGTCCAGGAAAGGAGACTCGGGAGTCCTCAACACTATCGATATTACTTCGCATTGAGTGCGCCAAAAAATTCCATCAGCGACAGGGAATTCTCGATCTTCCTCGAAAGCGCCCAGAGCTCGCCCGAGGCCGCGGTTGCTCAGTTCACTCGGCTTGCCAAGACCCTCACCAGCCAAGGGCGCGTGGCAGCACAAGCCTTGATGGATCGCTTGAAAGGCAGCGGCATTCGGGCTGTTCCGGAGAACGCTTTACCGGGAGTATTGCGCTCCCTTGCGGATAGCATGGACGCAGCCGCATTGACGAGCGGCAGGGGCGACTGGGGCGAGTATTGGGTCTGGCGTGAAGGCGAGGACATTCTAGAAGCCGTCTGGCCCAGGCTTCCGGCAAACATGCGCACCCATATGGCCAATCAGATGTTCGGCTCAGGAAGATCTATCGCATGGTTGACAGAGATTTTTCGCACTGAAAGTTCGGCCCATGGCATCTCCGGCACACGAAGAAAGCCTGAAAGTGATTGGTTGTTTTCTACCGAGGAACTCGATATTGCGGCAGCGGAACTCGTACGCCGTTATCGTGCCCTAACCCCTGACGATTTGGATCGGTTGCCGCGGATAGCGCCGTTGCTCTTTGCGTGGAAGCAGCATGAGCCGCAGTCACTCTATGAAATTCAAACAAAGGTCGCACAGCTCTGCCGAAACGATGCGGACCTTCTAAAATTTCTGCAGGGGATGCGGAGCTGGAAGTCCTCGAACGGAGTCGTTTCTTATCCACTATGGGAATCCAGTCTTTCACCGTTCATGGATATTGGCCGGCTGCGGAACCGGTTGCTAGCTGTTTCATCAGCTTGCGATCCCTCGAATGCTGCTGAGGCACTGGAATTACTGGATGCGATCGCCAAGGACGAAGACGACTAGCTACATCCAAGCCAACAACGCCTCGTGGTGGGCTCCACTAAGGAGGGGGTGTCCGCTCCTGGCCGGAAGCGGCCCTGATTGCCGGGTAAGGCCGTGCGCGGCACCATGCCTTACTCCTCGAACGGGCAGCCCCATGAACGACGATCGCATCCCCGATGACGCCCACGCCCCCGTCGAAACCCTGTTCGAAGGACGCTGGCTGAGCCTGCGCAAACGGGGACGCTGGGAGTATGCCGAGCGCAACAACCCCGGCGGCGCGGTGATCATCGTGGCGGTGACGCCGGATGATTGCGTGCTGTTCGTGGAGCAGTACCGGGTGTCGATTCTCAAGCACACCATCGAGATGCCGGCCGGATTGGTCGGGGACCTGGCCGACCAGTTGGACGAAAGCGCCCTGCTCGCCGCCGCGCGCGAGCTGGAGGAGGAGACCGGCTATCGGTGCGACCGCGTGGAGTTCATCCACGAGGGGCCTTCGTCCTCGGGCATGAGTACCGAAATGATTGCCTTCGTGCGCGCCCACGGCCTGGTCCGGGTCGGCGCCGGCGGCGGCGACGAGAGCGAGAATATCGTGGTGCATGAGCTACCCCGCAGCGAGGCAGGCGCGTGGCTGTTCGCGCGGGCGGCGGAGGGGTATTCGGTCGATCCGAAGCTGTTCGCCGGGCTGTGGTTCCTGGAGCACGCGGGCCGGCGCGGCTGAGTTGGCGAGGGGGCGCAGGGTGGCTTCAGCCCACCCTGGCCTCGCCGCAGGGTGGCGGTGGGCTGAAGCCCACCCTACGGGCATCTTGGCCAGGGTGAGACAACCGCGCTAAAGATTTCCCGACAGCGGCCGATTCCGGGGGTGTCGCCTCCTATCGACATCCCTACTGCAACGGAATCCGCCATGAAAATCCTGCTCGCCTCCGCCCTGTTCCTGCTCGCGCCGATGGCCGCGCATGCCGCCTGCTCGCCGACTGACTTCGCCGTGCAGGACTTCAAGATCGCCGCCAGCGGCGGCCGCCTGAGCCTGAAGGGCCAGCTGGTCAACCATTGCGCCGAACCGGCGGCCGCGCAGATCTCCATCGACGCCAAGGACTCCACCGGCAAGGTGCTGGCGAGCAAGAAGGGCTGGCCGGCCGGTACGGCCAACATCGCTCCGGGCCAGTCGGTCGAGTTCGACCTGGGCCGCCTGTTCCGCTATCAGTCGGACATGCAGAGCTTCACGGCCGGCGTGGCCAACGTGCGTACCTGGTAAGCATCGGACTGGATGCCCAGCAAAAAGGCCCCGATCGGGGCCTTTTTGTTGCGTTCCACGAGGACGCCTCGAGGTGAGCCTTCCCCCATTCCGCGGGGAAATATGCCGACAGGCGGATGGGTTCGACAGGGAGGTGTTGCGCAAGGCCTCCCCCATCCGCCGTTGGGCACCTTCCCCCGTGAACGGGGGAAGGATCGGTAGGCTTACCAGATATGCACGCGCTGCTTCGGGTCCAGGTAGAGCTTCTGGCCGGGCTTGGGGTCGAACGCCTGGTACCACGCGTCGATGTTGCGCACGGTCTGCGCGCGGTAGCGTCCCGGTGCGTGACCATCGGTGATGACCTGCTGGCGCAAGGCCGCATCGCGGGTCTTGCTGCGCCAGGACTGTGCGTAGGCGAGGAAGAAGCGCTGCGCGCCGGTCAGCCCGTGCATCACCGGCGCCGGCTTGCCGCCGAGCGATTTCTGGTAGGCGATCCACGCGGCGGTGAGGCCGGAGACGTCGGCGATGTTTTCGCCGAGGGTCTGCTGGCCGTTGATGTGCAGCCCGGGCAGCGGCTCGTAGGCGTTGTACTGCTCGACCAGTTTCTGGCCGGCGGCCTTGAAGTGGGCCAGGTCTTCCGGCGTCCACCAGTTGGCCAGACGACCCTGCGCGTCGAACTCGGCGCCCATGTTGTCGAAGCTGTGGCTGATCTCGTGGCCGATCACCGCACCGATCGAGCCGTAGTTGGCCGCCGCGTCGGCCTTCGGATCGAAGAACGGCGCCTCGAGGATCGCCGCCGGGAAGTTGAGCGCGTTCTGCAGCGGCAGGTTGACCGCGTTGACCGTCTGCGGCGTCATCCACCACTCGCCACGGTCCACGCTCTGGCCAAGCTTGGCCTTCTGGTGGGCGAACTCCTGCTCGACCGCACGCAGGTGGTTGCCCAGCGCGTCATCGGGCTTGATCACCAGCGCGCTGTAGTCGCGCCAGGTTTCCGGATAGCCCACGCCGACCTTGAGCGACTCGATCTTGGCCTTGGCCTTGGCCTTGGTGGCATCGGTCATCCAGTCCAACTGGCCCACGCGCTCGTCGAAGGCGGCCAGGATGTTCTTGACCATGTCCTGCACCTGGCGCTTGGACGCCGGCGGGAAGTACTTCTTGACGTAGATCTGCCCGACCGCGTCGCCGAGGTCGTTGTTGACCGCGCCGATCGCGCGCTTCCAGCGGTCGCGCTGCTGGGGCGTGCCGGTCAAGGTGTGGCCGTAGAACTCGAAGCTGGCGTCGGCGTAGGCCTTGGGCAGCAGGCCGGCGCTCTCGTTGATGGTGTGGAAGGTGAGGTAGTCCTTCCATGTATCGAGCGGCTCGCTGGCGACCAGCGCCGACAGACCCTTGATCGCACCGGGCTGCCACGCGTCGATCGCCGGCTGGCCGGCCAGACCGGCGGCCTCGAAGTAGGCGTTCCAGTCCATGCCCGGGGCCTTCTGCGCGTAGGCGCTGACCGGCCACGGGTTGTTGGCCTTGTGCACGTCCTCGGTCTCGACCAGGCTGGCCTGTGCCTTGGCGATCTTCATTTCCAGGCCGAAGATGGCGTCCGCCTTGGCCTTCGCCTCGGCCACGCCGGCACGCTCGAGGGTGGCGGCGATGTACGCCTTGTACTTGTCGCGGAAGCCGACCATCTCCGCGTCGTCTTTCAGGTAGTAGTCGCGGTTGGGCATCCCCAGCCCGCCCTGCAGCAGGTAGGCGATGTTGTGCGAAGGGTCTTCCAGGCCCTGCGCCACGAACAGGCCGAACAGGTGCTCGGTGTGGTAGTTGGTGGCGTTGATCGGGTCGACGTCGGCACGCAGCTGGCCGCCGAGCACGCGCGAGAGGTCGCTGCGATTGCGGATCGCATCGATGCGGTCGAGCTCGGGCTTGAGCGGCGAGAGGCCCGCCTTTTCGATCGCCGCCTCGTTCATGAAGGCCGCGTAGTAGTCGGCGATCTTGCGCTGGTCGCTGCCCGCGGCCGGATGGCTGGCGCCGGCCTCGCGCACGATCTGCGCGTTGCGCTTTTCGGCCTTCTGGAACACTTCCAGGAAGATGCCCGTACTGGCGCGGTCGGCGGGGATCACCGCATTTTTGCGCCAGGTGCCGTTGGCGAAGTTGTCAAAATCGTCGCCGGGCTTGACCGAGTGATCCATGCCGGCCAGGTCGACGCCGATCGCGCCGCCGACCGGAATGCCCGCCGGCGCCTTGCCCTGCTGGGCCGCCGCCGCGAACGCCCCTGCGCTCACCGCCGAACCGCACAGCAGTGCGGTCACTACCATCCATCGCATCGCTTGCATTGCGTTTGCTCCACTCGAAACAGACGCCCACGATAGCCCCGAACCCGCAAGCGGGTGTGCATGACCTGTGGGCTATCCGGGCAGGCCGCGCTCTTTGCAGGAGCCCGCTTGCGGGCGATGCCTTTGGGTCCGCCAGAACAAGAGCATCGCCGGCAAGCGGGCTCCTGCAACGGCCTGCGCGAGTGTTTGGCGAGCCCCGGCGGCGGGATCAGGCCGGCTGGCCGTGGTGCAGCCAGTGGCGGGAGAGCCGGGAGAGCCCCAGGCAGGCCGCCAGGACCCAGGCCCAGGGCGTGGCCAGCAGCGCACCGATCACGCCCTGGTCCAGCGCAGGCAACCACGAAGCGCCATAGATGACGACCACGGCGAGCGCCGCCACGGCCATCGCTGCGACGAGCAGCGCGAGCAGGCCATGTTCCAGGCGGGTGTCCAGGCGCGGGGCCGGCGACACCTGCCGCGCCACCCGGCGGGCAAAATCGGCGGGCAACTGTTCATTCGGCGGTTGCGCGAGCAGCTCTGCCATCAGCCGGTAGGTGCCCGACGACGCCTCGCGATCCCTCGGGGCCAGGCCGGCGCGCTTGTCGGCCAGTGCCCGCTCCTGCAGGGACCATTCGTGCTCTTCCAGCGGAGACAAATGCGGATCGTGGTTCATATGGCAACTCCCAACGGACCTTCCAGTACGCCACGAAGGCGCAGGCGCGCGCGGAACAGGTGACTCTTGATGGTGCCAGTGGCCATTCCGGTGATCGTGGCGATCTCCGGAATCGTGGCCTCTTCGAGATGGTAGAGCGTGAGTACCGCGCGCTGCACGGGCGGCAACGCGTCGATGGCTGCATGCAGCCGGCGCGCGACCTGCGCATCGCCGAAGGCCTGCTCCAGGTCGAATTCGCCACCCAGGTTTTCCAGGGGCGAGGTGGCCTCCTCGTCCGCGACCGGCTCGAACAGCGGGATGCGCTTGCGCTGCAGGTGGCGCAGCGCGATCGAGTAGGCGACCTGCCCGATCCAGGACTTCAGCGCGCTTTCGTAGCGGTACTGGTGCAGGCACTGGTGCACGCGCAGGAAGGTTTCCTGGCACAGCTCCTGTGCATCCTCGGGGTGGCGGACCATGCGGTAGATGATGTGCCAGCACAGGCCTTGATAGGCCCGCACCAGGCGCTCGAACGCGCCGGGCGCGCCGCGCAGCACGGCATCGACCAGTTCGCGGTCCGGGTTGGTTGGCTGGCGCTCGTCCATCGCCACCTGGGATACGCGCGAGGGGCAAACGGTTGCAAGTGCCGGAGTGCAACCGCCGTGGCGGCGGTCGTCTCTCTTGTACCGAAACCCGTTCACCACAGGAACAAGCCATGAACTACGACATCCTCATTCCCATCACCCTCTTCTTTTCCATTGCCTACTCGATCAAGGCCATCGCCGATGCGCGTGTGCGCCGACAGATGGTGGCCGTAGGCGGCTCCGAGGATCTGGTGCGTTCGGTGCTGCAGGGCGACGATTTGCGACGCCGGCACTCGTCGCTGCACTGGGGCATCGTGCTGGTGGCGCTGGCGATCGGCTTCGGGCTGATCCAGCTGTTCGGCTGGCAGGACCTCAACCCGGGCATGGTCGCCGTGCTCGTCGGCGCGACCGGATTGGGCAATCTGGTGTTTTACGGGATGGCGCGGCGGCTGGGGTGAGGCTCCCCGCCAGGCTTCCCCCATCCGCCCTGCGGGCACCTTCCCCCGCGGGCGGGGGAAGGACCACACTGGCGGGCTTTCGACCACGGCGTGTGGCTCCCCGAGCGTCCCTTTCCTCGCTGGTGGGGAACAAGCCTCACTGGCGGGCTTCCCGACACCGCACATGGCATGCGGCCCCCACGACCGAGCCTTCCCCCGCGCGCGGGGGAAGGTGCCGACAGGCGGATGGGGGCGCCCGTCGCGCGATCCTCAGTGCAACACGAACAGCTTGTCGAACCCGGCCACGCGCAGCGTGCCGCGCAGTTCGTCGCGGGCGTTGACGATGCGGATCTCGGCGCGGTCGGCGCCGGCGTGTTCGCGCAGCAGCAGCAGCATGCCCAGCGCGGAGCTGTCCATGCGGGTGACTTCCCCGAGGTCGATTACGTAGCTGCGCGCCTTGACGCCGGTGCCCAGGCACGCGTCGTGGAAGTCGCGGTGCATGCTGAAGTCGAAGTGCTCGCCCAGGTGCAGGGTCAGGCAGTCGGTGTCGCTGTCGTGGTGGACGTTGATGCTCATGGCGTGCGTTCCTTAAAAGAGTTCGATCTCGCCGGCGTCCATCGAGCTCTGCAGCGCGGGGCCGCGCGAGCGCAGGCGGGCTTTTTCGCGCTGTACCGCAAGGCGGGCGCGCACACGCTGGGCGCGGGCTTCCAGCGCCTCGGCGTCGATCCGGCTGCAGGCCAGCTCCTCGATGTCGCGGGTGCAATCGGCGGTGACTTCCTGCAGCTCGACCAGGCGGGTGCGGGTCTGCTGCAGAAGCTGGCTGAGGATGTCCTCGAACTGCAGCGAGCGGATCGTGGTGGACACGTCCGAACCCAGGCCGCGGTTGATCTCGACCACCTGGTCGGCGACCGCGTTGGTGCGCGCGTCGGATTCGGTCACGTGCGCCATCATCGCGTCGATGCCGCCCTTGGCCGACAGCGCCACGTTGAGGTCCTGCGAGGCCATCGTGCCGACCAGCCCGCGCAACTGTTCCATCGCGGTGCGGGCACGCTCGACGTGGCTGCCGATCTGCTCATTGAACTGGTTGGAGTTGCTCGCCAGGTTGCGGATCTCGCCGGCGACCACCGCGAAGCCGCGGCCGGACTCACCCGCACGCGCCGCCTCGATCGAGGCGTTGAGCGCCAGCAGGTTGGTTTCCTCGGCAATGGTGTTGACGTTCTTCAGCAGGCCGAACACCGCGTCCATTTCCTTTGCCATGCCGTCGATGCGGTAGACGATGCGCAGGCTCTCGCGCGACATCTGCACGATCATGCCGACGAAGTGCTCCAGCAGGTCGGACGTGCGCGCGGCGAAGTCCTGTACGGATACGCCGCCGTTCTGCACGTCGATGATCTGCTTGAGCAGCGACTGCTGCAGGCCGGTCTTCTGCGACAGGCCGTCAAAGCCGCCGCCCAGTTCCTGCACCGCGTCACGCAGCAGGTCCAGGCCCTGGTGCAGTTCGCGGGTGGCGTGGCCGAGTTCGTCGACCAGCGCGCTGCGCACGTCTTCCAGCGCCTCGCGCACGGGCGTGGGGTCGACCGCCTCGGGCACCACCGCCCCGACGGCGGCGGCGCTGCGCCGGGCATCGACGATCCATGCGGCGGCCAGCGCGATGACCAGCACGGGGGCGAGCCACGCCGGGTGCCAGAGCAGGCTGACCAGCAACGCCGCGGCGCTGGCCGCAAAGCCGACCAGGTGGCGGGTGTGGAAGAAGGAGAGGATGGCGTTCATGAAATCTCTTCCGCGATCAAAGGGCGGCGGCGCGTAACGCGCTGTCGAGGGGTAGGCGCGCCAGCTTGAGCAGGCGCGCGGCAATCTGGTCCAGGGGTAGCGCTTCGCGGGCGGCGCCGAGCTTCCAGGCGGCGCCGGGCATGCCCCACACCACCGAGCTGTCTTCGTCCTGCACCAGCGTGGCGGCGCCGGTCTGGGACAGTTCCAGCAGTCCGCGTGCACCGTCGTCGCCCATGCCGGTGAGCAGCGCGGCAACGGCCGCCTTGCCCACGCTGGCAGCCATGGAGCGGAACAGCACGTCCACGCTGGGCTTGTGCCGGTTCACCGGCGGACCGTCGTGCAGGCGGCAGACGTACTTGGCGCCATCCCACATCACCAGCAGGTGCTGCGAGCCGGGCGCGATGTAGGCGTGGCCCTGCTGGATCGGCTGGCCATCGCGCGCCTCGCACACACGCATCGCCGAGCAGTTGTCCATGCGTGCGGCGAACGGGCCGCTGAAAGCAGCGGGGATGTGCTGGGTGATGACGACCGGCGGCGCGTCCGGCGGCATGGCTTCCAGCACGGCGCGGATCGCCTCGGTGCCGCCGGTCGACGCGCCGATGGCGATGATCGGGCTGCCGCCGCGCGTGCCGGCTGACTGCGACAGCGGCAGCACGGCATCGGCCGACAGCCGCGGCGCCACGTCGAGCTTGCGCACGGCGGTGCGTGCGCGGGGTTTGGCCCGCGCGGCGGTCTTCACCTTGGCGCAGATGTCCTGCGCGCTGGCCGCGAACACGTTCGCCAGGTCGCTGGACGGCTTGGTGAAGAAGTCCACCGCGCCCAGCTCCAGCGCCCGCAGCGTGATGTCCGCACCCTGCTCGGTCAGCGAGGACACCATCACCACCGGCATCGGCCGCAGGCGCATCAGGTTCTCGAGAAAGGTCAGCCCGTCCATGCGCGGCATCTCGACGTCGAGCGTCAGCACGTCCGGGTTCAACTGTTTGATCTTGTCGCGCGCGATCAGCGGATCGGCCGCGGTGCCGATCACCTCGATCTGCGGATCGGAGGCAAGCATGGTCGACAGGAGCTTGCGCACCAGTGCGGAATCGTCGACTACCAGAACTCGCACCTTATCCATGCCGTATGTCTCGAGCTTGCCTTTGAAATGAAGTGGAGCGATGGCGCTGGGTCGTGAGGGCGTTGATCCGCCTGCGCCTGCGGTGGGCGCCGCGGGAACGGCGGATGCCGCGCCCCCACGGCCCAGCGCCACCGTGTCAGAAGAGCTCCACCTCTCCCTTTATCGGATCGTTTGCCAAACGCTTGAGGTAGACGCGCTCGCCATCGACCAGCTGCGCATCGCGCGTGCCGCGCAGTTGCCGCACGCGCACCTTGCCGCTGGCGGGGAAGTACTGGACCTGGCGCGGATACACGTCGCCCAGGTCGGAGGCAGCGACATCGAGCCGCTCCATCGTCAGGTAGCGCTGGACGAATTCGATGTTGCGCCGGCCCACGTCGGTCATCTGCGCCAGCACGCGGCCGCCGCCGAACACTTTCACTTCCAGGTCTTCGCGGCGTCCGCCAGCCTTGAGGATGGCGTTGATCAACTGCTCCATGGCATCGGAGCCATAGCGCGCCGCGCGGCCGACCGCAGCCGACCAGCTGTCGCGCTCGCCCACCGGCTCGGGCAGCATGAAATGGTTCATGCCACCCACGCGCCGGCGCTTGTCGCGGATGCAGGCGGCGATGCACGAGCCCAGCACGGTGGAGATCATCTCCTCCTGCGTGCTCACGTAGAACTCGCCCGGCAGCACCTTGGCGGTGACACATTGCTGGGTCGGGTCCCAGAACCTGCGCAGGTGTTCGAAACCGGGTAAAGCGGGTGCGATGGCCTGGCCGAAAGGCAGGCTCGCGGCAACCTGGGTCATGCAGTCTTCTTCCGATAGATGGTGCGGCCGATCAGTTCGAACTCGTCGGAGAGACCGTGCATGGATTCGGAGTGCCCCAGGAACAGCGGGGCGCCCGCGGGCAGCAGCCGCGCGAAGCGGCGGAAGAGTTTCTGCTTGGTCGGCTGGTCGAAATAGATGACCACGTTGCGGCAGAAGATCGCGTCGAACGGTCCCTGCATCGGCCATTCGTGCAGCAGGTTGAGCGGCAGGATGCTGACCAGCTCGCGCAGCTTCGGATGCACGCAGGCCAGGCCCGCGTATTCGCCCTCGCCACGCAGGAACCAGCGCCGGCGCCGCTCGGCGCTGACGCCTTCCAGCCGCTCGACCGGATAGACGCCCTTCTGCGCGGCGGCCAGCGCCGCGGGCGACAGGTCGGTTGCCAGGATCTTCGCGTCGATGCTGCGGCCGCAGCGCTCCAGCGCCTCGGCCAGCACCATCGCCAGCGAATAGGGTTCCTCGCCGCTGGAACAGCCGGCCGACCAGATGCGCAGGCGGTCGCCCTCGCGCCGCTTCTGGTCCAGCCAGCGCGGCAGCAGGTCGTCGGCCAAAACCTCGAAATGGTGCACCTCGCGGAAGAACGAGGTGACGTTGGTGCTGATCGCGCTGGCCAGTTCGCCCAGCTCGCTTTCCGGATCGGCGCGCAACAGCTCGCAGTAGGCGTCGAAGCCCTTCATGCCCAGCGCGCGCAGGCGGCGCACCAGGCGCCCCTGCACCAGCTGGCGCTTCTGCTCGCTGAGCGCGATGCCGCAGTGCTCGTACACGAACTCGCGCAGGAACCGGAACTCGCCGTCGCCGAGCACGGGGCCGGCGACGCCGGCCATTGTGTTGTCATGGCTGGCGACCGCGTTCATCGCTTCAGAACTCCTTCCACGCGCCGGCGTCGGCGGTCACCGCGGCCGGCTCGGCCGCGCGGGCAGCACGCACCGGGGTGTTGCGCACGGCGGCGAACACCGCCTCGGCTTCGGCCACGACCGAGGCGGCCTGCGGCTTCGCCGGCGCGGGCGCCGGCGCGGCGTCGCCATCGAGACGGAAGAAGGCGACCTGCCGGGACAGCTCGCCAGCCTGCTCCTGCATGGCACGGGCGGCCGCGGCGGCCTCCTCCACCAGCGCAGCGTTCTGCTGGGTCATCTCGTCCATCTGCAGCACGGCGTGGTTGACCTGGTCGATGCCGGCCGACTGCTCCTGGCTGGCCGCGGCGATCTCGGCCACGATGTCGGTGACCTTCTTGACGCTGTCGACGATCTCGGCGAGCGCCTTGCCGGACTGGTCGACCAGCTCCGAACCGGTCCTGACCTTCTCCGCGCTGTCGTTGATCAGCGCCTTGATCTCCTTGGCCGCACCGGCCGAGCGCTGCGCCAGGTTGCGCACCTCGGTGGCGACCACGGCGAAGCCGCGGCCCTGCTCGCCGGCGCGCGCCGCTTCCACGGCCGCATTGAGCGAGAGCAGGTTGGTCTGGAAGGCGATCTCGTCGATCAGGCTGACGATGTCGGAAATCTTGCGGCTGGAGGCGTTGATCTCCTTCATCGCCACCACCGCCTGCGAGGCCACCTCGCCGCCGCGCTCGGCCTGCTCGCGGGCACCGCGGGCCAGCTGGTTGGCGTGGCTGGCGTTCTCGGCGTTCTGCTTGACGGTGGAGGTCATCTCCTCCATCGAGGAGGCGGTTTCCTCCAGGCTGGAGGCCTGCTCCTGCGTACGCTGCGAAAGGTCGTCGTTGCCGCGGGCGATCTGCTGGGCGGCGGTGCTCACCGCACCGGAGCCCTGGCGCACTTCGCCGACGATCGCGGACAGGCGCTCGTCCATGCTGCGGAACGCTTCCAGCAACTGGCCCAGCTCGTCGTTGCGGTTGCACTGGATCGCGTGACCGAGCTTGCCCTGGGCGATCTCGCGGGCGACGCGGCCGGCGTAGGCGAGCGTGCCGACGATGGAGCGGCTGAGCGAGAATGCCATCCAGAGCGCCAGCAGCAGGCCGGCGGTCAGGGCGCCGATGCTGATCGCGCGGATCACCTTGAAGCGCGACACCTGCGCCTGGTAGGCCTCCAGCGCTTCGTCGCGCTGCAGGTTCACCAGTTTGTCCAGCACTTCCAGGCGCATCATCATCAGCGGACGAACTTCCATGTCCAGTACGTCGCCGGCGGCTTCGTCATGCTGGTTCAGCGCATCGGTCATGTCCTTCAGACCGGTGATGTAGTCATCCTCGAAGGACAGGTACTTCTTGTACTCGGCCGCGACTTTCTCGCTCTTGGGCGCCGCGTCGAAGTCCTTCTTCAGTTCGAGGAACTTCTTCTCCTGCTCGGCGTAGTCGGCCAGCTTCTGCTTCAGCTGCGGCGCCTGCGTGACCAGCTTGGCGGCCTCGCCCAGCACGATGAACTGCATCAGCGAGGTCGAGCGCATGCGCTGGACGGTCTGCGCCGGCACCAGTTCGCCCTCGTACATGGTGCGCATGCCTTCGTTCTGCAGCTGCATCGAGCCGATGCCGATCACGGCACCACCCACGAGCATCAGCATCAGCATGCCCATGACCAGCCGCAGCCGACCACGCACAGAGAGGGAGGGGATCTTGAATTTGATTTTCGGCAGTCTCATCGGTGGTTCCTGTCAGGCCACGGCTTCAAGTTCTTCGGCCGCGGGCAAGGCGGCTTCCAGCATTTGCGCATCCTTCGGATGCAAAAGCTTGTCCACGTCCAGCAGCAGCACCATCCGGCCCTGGACCGCGGTCAGTCCCCGCAGGTATTCGGTGTCGACCGTGGTGCCCATGTCCGGTACCGGCCTGATCTGGTCGGCCTGGACGTCGACCACGTCCGAGACGGCATCGACGACCACGCCGAACGGACGTCCCGATACCGTCACGATCACCGTGACCGTCGTGGGCGGGTATTCGTCCCGGACCAGTCCGAAGCGAAGGCGCAGATCGAGCACCGGCACGACCGTGCCCCGCAGGTCGAGCACGCCGAGCACGTAGTGGGGGGCTTGCGGAATGCGGGTGACCGGCGTCCAGCCGCGGATTTCCCGCACGGCAAGGATGTCCAGTCCGTACTCCTCGCCTGCCAGGCTGAAAGTGAGCTGCTGCACCGACGGTGCACCCGGTTTGTCTGCGTACATGGGGCAATTGACCTTTGACGGATGCCTGCGGGAGTCCGTCTTCCAAGGCTGTGTCGGCGACGGTGCCGCGAACTTGAGGCGTTGCCGGGGGCGGCCTTGGCGGGAAAGGGCGCCAGGTCACGGATTGGCGCTCGCCGGGTTCGCGGGCAAGAGGCCTCGCCGCCGGCTCCCTCTGGGCGAGGGACGTCACCGCCTTGCTTCCCTCTCCCTGGAGGGGAGAGGGCTTCAAATCGGCGGCCGCTCCCCGCGGGCGAAAGACCTCACCGCCTCTGCTCCCTCTCCCCTCCGGGGAGAGGGCTGGGGTGAGGGGTCGGCCTGGCGAAAGACTCACCTGCAGCGCCGGCAGACGCTTCGGGTTGGGACGCACTGGCCAGCTTCCCCGCGAGCCG